>DBWK01000058.1 GCA_002308875.1 Treponema sp. UBA1240 | reverse complement strand
CCAAAAAGCATTCGAACCGAATGAGGGCTTTATAAAGAATTTTCAGAAACTCATTAAGAATACGGTTATTCCGTATCAGTACGAGGTTTTGAATGATACCGCGGCTGATAATACTGAAAAAAGCCATGTTATTCAGAATTTTATCAACGCCGGTAATGTTCTTGCCGGAAAAGAAAGTGGAGACGGCTTTTACGGCATGGTATTCCAGGACAGCGACGCTGCCAAGTGGATAGAAGCGGCAGCGTACGCACTTGCGCTCTTTCCCGACAAAAAGCTTGAAAAAACTGTAGACAACCTTATAGATATCATCGCCGCCGCACAGGATAAAGACGGTTATCTTGATACATATTTTACCGTAAAAGACAGGGATAAACGCTTTCAGAACCTGCACGACGCGCATGAGCTGTACTGTTCCGGTCACATGATGGAAGCTGCATGCGCTTACTACGAATCTACCGGCAAGCGCAAACTGCTTGACGTTATGCTCAAGAATGCTGAATGTGTTTACAATACATTTGTAAACGGGGATGAGTTCAAAAAATCCGCCTATCCCGGACATCCCGAAATAGAGCTTGCGCTTATGAAGATGTACCGTACGACCAGCGACAAACGCTGTCTTGAACTTGCGGAACATTTTGTAAATGTGCGCGGAGTTGACACAAAGTATTATGAAAAGGAAATGAAACGCCGCGATTGGAACGTTTGGAGCTGTGAATCCGTTGACAACACGTATCATCAGTCGGATATGCCGGTTCGTGAGCAGAAAGACGCAAAAGGTCATGCCGTGCGCGCCGTTTACCTGTATACGGCAATGGCTGATTTGGCGGGAACAACGGACGATGCAGAGTTGCTTGCCGCTTGCCGCCGCATGTGGGAAAGCATTACTAAACACCAGATGTACGTTACAGGCGGAATAGGCTCAACCGTGCTCGGCGAAGCCTTTACCGTTGACTATGATTTGCCGCCCGACACCGCATACTGCGAAACATGTGCCTCAATAGGACTAATCTTTTTTGCGTCACGTATGTTGGAAAACAGCTTAAACTCAGAATATGCCGACATCATGGAAAAGGCGTTTTACAATACCGTGCTCGGTGGAATGCAGCAGGACGGCAAACGCTTTTTCTATGTAAACCCGCTCGAAGTTGTTCCCGGCATTGCGGAAAAAGCGCAGACACACCGCCACGTTCTGCCCGAAAGACCTACCTGGTACGCATGTGCCTGCTGTCCGCCGAATGTGGCGCGACTTGTTTCGTCATTCGGAAAGTACGCATACGGTGAAAATAAAACTACCCTGTTCTGCCATCTGTACGCGGCAGGAACGGTAAAGACTGAAAACGGCATGAGGGTTCGCTGCGAAACAGCTTATCCATACGGCTTTACCGTTTCATACACAGTAGAAGAATGTGCAGAAAACAGCACGCTTGCAGTCCGCATTCCGGGCTGGAGCAGAATTTGGGAAGTTTCAAAAAACGGCGCGCCGCTCCTTGGCGAAGATTCCTCCACTGCACAAACCGCAGACAATGTTGTATTTAAAGGCGGATACGTCCATATTCCGGTTAAAAAAGGCGATAAAGTGAATCTTGTTCTCGACAAGCGTCCGTACTTTGTTTATCCGTCGCAAAGAATCCCTGATTTGAGCGGTCAGGCGGCGGTCTGTATGGGACCGCTGGTGTTCTGCGCGGAAGGCACGGACAACGGCGATGATGTGCTTTCGCTAATGTTCAATACCGAAAAACCGATAGAAGTATCGTTGAACAAAAACTCCGCGATGCTTGCCGTTTCAGGTTTCAGGATAAAGGGAACCGATGATTTGTATTCGGATCAAAAACCGGAAGCTATACCGCAAACAATATGGATGATTCCGTATTATCTTTGGGGAAACAGAGGCGTAAATCAGATGAAACTATGGTTCCCTTACCGGTAGATGCTGTTATTCCGGTATCTGAACCTTGTCCAGTATATTGTTGAAAGCGGAAATAAAAACGCCGTAGTTTGTTGTCGGGATTCCTGCTGACGCCGCTTCTTTCTGTCGTTGCAGCATATATGTACGGTTAAACATACAAGCCCCGCAGTGTATAATTAAGTCGTATTTTTTGTTACCGTTCTCGTCCAAAAGCTTGTTCGGAAAATCCGTACCGCGCACAAAATCTATCATGATATCGGGAACAAGTTTTTTTAACATTCGCGGAATCTTTACTCTTCCTATGTCTTCTTCCATGGGTGAATGTGTGCAGGCTTCCGCAATCAGGACTTTTGAACCGGATTTTAGCGCTTTGATTGCTTCTGCCCCGTCTTTAAAAGCTTTTATGTCGCCTTTGTTTGCCGCCATAAGTATTGAAAATGTTGTAAGCGGGGAAGCTTGCGGTTTGTTGTCATAAACGTATTTTACCACCTGCGAATCGGTAATGATAAGATTGGGAGCATCTTTCATGAGGCTGAGGGTCTGCACATACATATCTGTTGTACAGGACATAACGCTGCATTTTTTGTCCAGAAGTTCGCGGATAACCTGAACCTGTGGGAGAATCAGCCTGCCGCGTGGCGCCTGAATATCCTGTGGCATTACAAGAAGTACGCAGTCGCCTTCTTTGCACAGATTTGCTGTAACCATGCGGTTGTTAAAATCCTTAGGGATTGCTTTTATAATTGTGTCAAGCAACTCCTGCTTTCCAATCTGCTCTTTAGTATTCACAGGAACAGGCGTTTTGCCGGTAAGCTTTTGTATTTTTTCTTCTATATTAGAATCTCTTTTCTGGTATTTGGTCAGAACTGGAACAACCGGCTTACCGGTTTTTGCGATTTTCTCATACCAGCTGGTGTCAGCCATCGTATCGGCTGAAAAAACCGCAATCGCAATATCGCTTCTTTTAAGGGATTCAATAGTCTTTTCTTCACGCATAGAACCGAGTTCCGTACCATCGCCAAAACCCGCCGTGTCAATGAATATGCACGGACCATCTCCGGGTAGTTCCATCGTTTTTCGTACAGGGTCAGCTGTTGTACCAGCCACATCGGAAACAATGGAGAACTCCTGATTTGTCAGAAAATTCAAAAGAGAAGATTTGCCGCTGTTTGCGGCACCGAATATTCCTATTTGCAGTTTGAGCGAATCAGGCGTTCCCATTTGTTTCTCCTTGTTCTGCGATTAAAAACGGAAATCTCTTTTTCCGTTTACTTCTTCCTTAAGATACTGTTCGCATCTGCTGCGTACCAAAGGATTCGGGATGGTCAACAGTTCCTTTTGAATCAGCGCATCACCGATTTTTTTTGTTTCGGGGCTTGCATAATCTTCAAGATATTCTTTTAACGTCATCAAAGCGTTAGGATGACAGCAGTTGGCAATTTGTCCGGATTTTACAAGGCTCATAAAGCGATCACCGGTTCTTCCGGCTCTGTAACACGCTGTGCAGAACGATGGTACATAGTTCATTTCCATGAGCCACTTCAGCACTTCGTCCAAAGTTCTTCTGTCGCTAACATCAAACTGTGTTGTGTCTTCCGGTCTTTCTTCTTCGCAGTAGCCGCCTACACTTGTTCTTGAACCGCCGCTTATCTGTGAAACGCCGAGTGCAAGAACACGTTCGCGTGATTTTTGGGATTCGCGTGTTGAAACAATCATACCTGTGTAAGGGACGGCAATTCTGATGCAAGCTACGATTTTTGCAAACGTTTCGTCGTCAATGCCGTCGGGGAACGCATTGGGGTCAATTCCGTCAGCGGCCCGCAGTCTCGGAACAGAAATTGTATGTGGTCCGCAGCCTTTTACCGCTTCAAGGTGTTCCGCATGCATAAGCTGTCCTACAAATTCATATTTGTATGTACCGAGTCCGTAAAGAACACCACAGCCAACGTCGTCAATGCCGCCGTCCATAGCCCTGTCCATTGCTTCGGTATGGTAGGCATAGTTTGACTTTGGACCTGTGGGGTGAAGCTGCTCGTAACGCTTTTTGTTGTAGGTTTCCTGAAACAGAATATATGTTCCGATTCCTGCGTTTTTGAGCTTTGTATATTCTTCCACGGTGGTTGCGGCAATGTTTACGTTTACGCGCCGTATCGCGCCGTTCTTGTGTTTTATTGAATAAATGGTATTGATTGATTCAAGAATATATTCAAGCGGATTGTTTTTAGGGTCTTCACCGCTTTCAATGGCAAGACGTTTGTGCCCCATGTCCTGAAGGGCGATAACTTCCCTTCGGATTTCATCCTGCGTGAGCTTTTTTCGCGGAATGTGCTTGTTTGTTCCGTGATACGGGCAGTATGTACAGCCGTTTATGCAATAGTTCGAAAGATACAGCGGCGCGAAAAGCACTATTCTGTTTCCGTAGAACTTGAGTTTTATTTCTTTTGCAAGATTTTCAATCTTTTTGTTCATTTCGGGAATATCGCAGCACAAAAGAACCGCCGCGTCCCTGTGATTAAGACCGTTGCATTCCGCAGCTTTGTTAAGAATGCTTTCTATTAAAGCCTTGTCGTTTTTATGCGCTTCCGCATATTCCAATGTTTCAAGAATTTCTTCATCATTTATAAAATCTTCTGCTTTTGAAGACATAATATTATAGCTCATGGGTTTCTCCTTGTTTGTTGAGATGAGAATGTGGTATCAGAATTTTGGATTATCTGTTCTTTACCGGATAAACGGTTTTAGTGCTTATTCCGGGAATAGAACCAAGTTTGCCTGTAAGCGCATTAATGCTGTCTTCAGGTGCGTCAATCGCAATACTGATAAGTGAGATGTTGTCTTTTTTGTAGGGGATTCCCATGCGTCCGATGATGTACTCACCGTATTCATGAAGAAGGCGGTTTACCTGCTCAACTGCGTCGAAGTTGGAAACTGCAACGGCAATCAAAGCTACTCTTGTTTCCATAATTGCTCCTTTCCCGTCAGAAAAACCTTTCGGGTTAGTAAGTTAGTGTTATCCATAATATAACGAATTCAATCAGTGCGGTCAATTCTTTTTGACACATACCTGTTGAAACTCCACCGCGGAATCACTAGAATATGCGTATGGAAAACACAAAGAGAACTGTTACTTGCGGCGAGCTCCGCAAGAGTGATGTTGGTAAAAAAGTTGTTTTAAATGGTTGGGTAAGCCGTACCCGTGACTTAGGCGGCCTTTTGTTCATTCGTCTGCGTGATCGCTATGGAATTACACAGGTTATGGTCGGCGATAAAGCCAGCGATGCTGTTAAAAAAATCGCCTCATCTCTCAAAAGCGAGTATTGTATTGCTGTAGAAGGTGTTGTAAATGCCCGCGCAGATAAAGATATTAATGCCGATATGNNGATATGGCAACAGGCGAGATTGAAGTAGAAGCTTCTGACATTCAGATTTTTACGACTTCACAGGAACTGCCATTTTCTATTGAAGAAGTACGCCAGAAGGACGGAACTCTCGTAGTCGCAAACGAAGATTTGCGTCTCAAGTACCGCTACCTGGACTTGCGCCGTGAACCGATGCAGCACAACATTATCCTGCGTTCAAAGGTTGCTTTTGCAACACGCGAGTATCTCACTTCCAAAGGCTTTTTGGAAATTGAAACACCCACATTCATAAAATCTACTCCGGAAGGCGCGCGCGACTACCTTGTTCCTTCTCGCGTACATCCCGGAAAATTCTATTCACTGCCGCAGAGCCCTCAGCTTTATAAGCAGCTTTTGATGGTTTCAGGCTTTGACAAATACTTTCAGATTGCACGCTGCTACCGCGACGAAGACGCACGCGGTGACCGACAACCTGAGTTTACTCAAATTGATATGGAAATGTCTTTTACAAACCGAGAGGAAGTGCTTAGTACAACCGAAGGCATGATGCAGTACATCTTCAAAAAGACAATGAATTACGATTTGCCCGCCAAGTTTGACCGCATTGCATGGGAAGACGCTTTTGACTGGTATGGTTCGGATAAACCGGACTTGCGCTTTGACTTGAAAATGCAGGATGCGGCTTTTATGGCTGATTTGGCGGACTTTAACGCATTCAAGGCGGGAGCTGCGAATGCGGGACGCGATGTGCAGCGCCACAAGAGAAGCGGACTCAAGGCTCTCGTTGTAAAGAACGTTGCGGACAAATACAGCCGTAAAAACATTGAAGAACTTGAAGC
>DBWK01000124.1 GCA_002308875.1 Treponema sp. UBA1240 | reverse complement strand
TTTGTTCCATTGGAATAAACGCCTGTGATGATACCGCTTGAATCAATCTTGAAGTTGTCAAGGTAGCCCATTGTGTAGCCGTCCTGATAGAAAGCCTTTGTTGAACTTTCGGATGCATACTGTGTGATTGTGTTAATCTGGCTGCCAATCTGACCAAGGTTGATGTTCAATGTCTGGCGGACGGGGTTACCGTTTGCATCAGGTGTTGTATTAGGTACGTTGAAAGATGTCTGTACAAGAATATTGCCGTCAGGGTTGCTGAGGTTTCCTGCTGAGTCTACAACAGACTGCAATGTTCCGTTGTTGTCAAATGCAACTACGAATGTATTTCCCTGTCCGTCTGTTCCGTTAAGGCCAACACGTGTCTGTGTTGTTTCAGCATTATCCGGGTCAATGAGAACTGTAGCGCGCCACTGGTTAGGTGTATCAGGAACACGTGTGAATGAAACGTTCAAATTGTGTTCATTGCCAAAGCTGTCATAAATTTTGAATTCGGTTGACCATGTGCCTTTTGCAATTTCACTCTCGTTTGAGTTTTCTGTAATTTCAGGTGTATTTTTGTTCAAGTTACATGCAAAATTAACATTCTGTGTAGCTTTTGCAGGATCTTTTGAACCTACAGGAATAATCAAATCTTCTGTATAACCTGCTGTATTGATTACCATTTCACCGTTCAATTCGCGAGCCATATATCCCTGAACACGAAGACCGTTTGCAGGATTTACAAGAGTTCCGTCTTTGTCAACGCCAAAAGTACCGGCACGGGTATAGAATGTTTCTTCACCGTTTTTCAAAACAAAGAAACCGTTACCCTGAATGGCGATATCTGTTGAAACGCCAGTTGACTGCAAGTTACCCTGTGTAAAGATTGTATCAATACTTGCAGTTGTAACACCAAGTCCAACTTCCTTAGGATTTACACCGCCAACTTCCGTTGTAGGAGCGGCTGCGCCTGAAAGCTGCTGTGAAATCATATCCTGAAAATTTACACGACCACGTTTGAAACCTGTTGTATTAACGTTAGAAACGTTGTTACCAATAACATCCATACGTGTCTGGTGGTTTTGCATACCGGATACACCGGCAAAAAGTGAACGCATCATATCTTTACCCTCTTAATAATTTCCATAGATTTTTGATATTTGAGATAAACTGTACTGCATACCGTTTACATAAACTTTAGGATCTGCTGAACGTGTTACAGATTCAACAATTCCTGTTACAACAGAATCGCCGTTGTCAATTTCAACAACTTTTCCGATTGTTGAAACAGCTTCGGAAGAATTCATCATTGTTGCCAGTTTTGAAAATTCCGTACTCATGTTTGTCATTTGTTCCAAACTTGAGAACTGTGCCATTTGTGCAATGAATTCCGTATTCTCCATCGGAGATGTCGGATCCTGATTCGACAACTGCGCAATCAACAGCTTTAAAAAATCATCCTTGCCCAACTCCTGAGTTGCAACACGTCCGTTTGCCGCCGCATTCTTAGCGTTTTGAGTATTCACAGCCTGCTGCACGAGAGCTTTGTCCTGAGCACTCAACGTAGTATTGATTTCCATAAAATCTCCTGCCTTTTTAATTACGCAACCACATTAATAGAAGTCGAATCGTAATAATTTACGTATGATCCATCTGAACCAGCCGCAACAACCGGCAGTGATTCAGAATATACCAAGCCTTTAGGGTTCTTGTTCTGTTCCTGAGCATCTGGTTCCGAAGAAGAACCGTTTCCCGCAAAAGCAAGTTCAAGACCGGCGTTTTCAAAACCGGAATTGATAAAAGCCTGTCTGAGGGATTCAAGACTGTCCTTAAAAGCACTGAAAGCTTCTTCACTCGAAACGATTATCTTTCCAGTAATAATTTTTTCGGACAAATCCAATTTAATCTTAACATTTCCTAACTGTTCAGGATGCAAAATTAGTTTGATTGAACCGGTATTATTATCTTTAAGTGTAATAAGTCCTGTTTTTACAAGCTCACCTGCATTTGACTGCAACTCTTGTGTAAGCATTGAAGCAAAAACGCTTTCAGAAGATTTTTCTGAGCCTGGAACAACCGGGTTTTCAAAAGTTGATGAATCCGAAAGCGAAAGCGAAACTTCAGCTGAATTTGCGGAATCAAATTTTACGGACGAAACAAAACCGGACTTTTCACCTTTTTCTGCAACTACATCCGTACGTTCATCAACAACTCTTATTACGTTTTTTTCGCCGTTCTTTGAAACTTTTGTCTTATTCTTTAAATTAACAGCCGGTGTATTTTCAGCCTGTAAAGCAATATTTTCGGGAACAGCGTTTTTGTCCTTTTCCAAAAATACGAACATTGATTCGGCATAAGAATCTTCAGCAATCTTTTTTTTGTTGCCAGTTTTTTCCGTCAGAGCCAAATCTTCGCTAAAATCAACCGTTTCCGCTTGTTCCACATTCAAAACAATTTCAGGTGCAAATTCATTTATAGCCGCAATCTGAACAGGTTCTTCAACTTGGGGAATCTCTTTTTCAGACATGAGTCTTGCAACTGCATTCAAATCGGCAAAAGTGTTCTCGGGAATTTCTTCCGCAGTTTCAGCGACATCTGTTACCTCGGCAGCCTGCACAGCAACTTCTGTAACTTCAACCTCATTTTCAGCGGATTCAACTATAACGCTGTCAGATTCTTCCATAACCGGCATTTGAACTTCAGCCGTTTCTGCGGAATCAGTTTGTTTTATTTCTGTGTTCTGTATACCATCCGTGCTTTTTTCCAATACTTGTTCAAGTATTGCGGAAAAAGAAGATTCACCCTGAACGTTCCTGTTCTTTCCATGAACAGATTCCTGGACGGAGTTTATTGACTCAGTCTGATCAAGGCGAATATTCAGTGCCTCCATCGGCATACCTCCATTTTTTTATCAGTCCTTTATAACATCGGAATAAAAAAAACGCACTTTAGACAATTAAAACATCCCTCATAATAAAACTTGAAATAATCGGACTTATGCCTTATCCTTTATTCGGTAGCAACTATGAATCTGCATGAAAACACTGATTTTGGACGCAAAGTTTTTTTTCTCAATCCGTCGTCTTTTTTAATGGATAATATTATTCCAGCTCTTTTTGACAAGGAATATGAAATTTACACAATAGGCAGCTACAAACACGCAAAGAGCGTGCTTAAAAAGTTCCCCGACTCTATCTGTTTTATCTGCATAGATTCAGTTCAGGACGAAAACCAAAAAGTAGACGAACTCTCACCGACGGGCTGGTACAACTTTATATGTTCGTTTGAAAAAGACCCTATTCTTTCAACTATATTTGTAGGAATTATCTCGGAGAATGCAACAAAACCACAGCAGGAGTTTTTTCAGCTGAACACGCAGATTCCGGCGGGTTTTATACGGCTGCCCTGTGACACACCGCAGCTGATAGAAATTTTTGCCGGAATACTGGAAATAAACGGTGCAAAGGGACGGCGCCAGTATATAAGAACAAACTGCAGCTCAGATCCGAATGTGCAAGTACGTTTGCCGCCGGAATACCACATGAGCGTAAAGGATATAAGCTTTGCCGGTCTAGCCTGTTCAGGCAGCAGTGAAACTTCGGATCATTTTAAGGTAAACACGCTCATCAGGGATTTTGATCTTTCCATTCACGGTAAAAAATACAAATGCAGCGGAGCGGTATTGATGGTTTCAGGCAGGGAAGACATAACCGACCTTGTAATTATGTTCACAAAAGGCTCTTCACTCCCCTTCAGAACCGCAATAAAAGACTACATACAACAATCCATGCAGAATTCCATCAAAACAATCACAGAATCTTCGCCCGCCGACACCGAGGACTACTCAGTGCAGGACGCGGAAACTGTGGAGTAAGAAAAACAAAAAACGAACAGATTATTATAATCTCTATAATGTATGCTGGAATAAACATATACTGTTAACCGACTTTGAAACTATGTATTTTATACTTGATTCACTCCAATCAGTTCAGTAAGCTTGTAATATAAACTTTTTACAGCAGGAAAATCCATGAAAAAACTAGTTTTGAGAATTTTGCCGTTCGTGTTTTTGGCGGCTCTCATTCTCTACTTTGCGCAGGATTATATATTCACTCCTAACGCCGAATACCGTTCATACACCGAATTCCGCACTCTCGTTGAAAGCGGAAGTGTGGACGAAGTAAAAATAACCAAAGACAAACTGTTTTTCAGTACAAAGAGCTGCAAATGCTACACAGAAAACCCGGAATCGCCTCTTTTAAAAGAGTTTTTGCTGACAAACAACGTTACCGTAAAGCAGCCGGATTCCGCGTCTGAAACATTCTCGTTTATTTTTGATTTGCTTTTTTACATATTCTTTTTTGGAATTATAATCATCGCATTCCGCAAGTTTATTAGTCCGAACACGTTCAAGGTTGTTACAAAAACCGGTGTTACGTTTGAGGACGTGGTCGGCATGGATTCGCTCAAAAAAGACACGATGAAAATCATCGACATAATGAAGCATCCGCAGGAATACGCAAAAAAAGGAATAAGGCTGCCCAAAGGCATAATTCTTGAAGGTGACCCTGGCAACGGCAAAACCCTTTTTGCAAGAGCGCTCGCGGGAGAAGGCAAAATCAATTTTATTCCTGCAAAGGCAACCGACTTTGAAAGCATGTTCATGGCGATAGGACCGCTAAAGGTAAAACTCCTTTTCAGCAAAGCCCGCCGCAAGTATCCGTGCATTGTGTTTATAGACGAATTTGACGGAATCGGCACAAAGCGCAATTATTCGGGTTCCGCAATCGAAACGGAAAATACCCGCATTGTAACAGCATTGCTCAACGAACTTGACGGCTTTATACAAAACAACCGCATTTTGGTTATTGCGGCTACAAACAGCATTCAGGCACTTGACCCTGCGCTCATACGCCCCGGACGCTTTGACGCAAAGTATTCGGTACCCTACCCTGATGAATCCGCAAGAGAAAAACTGATAGAACTCTACACAAAAGACAAAAAGCCCGGTTCCGACTGCGACACACGCACACTTGCAAAGCTTTTTAACGGCTTCAGCTGTGCAAAGATAGAATCCGTTCTGAACAGAGCTTCAATTCTTGCCGAGCAGGATGGCAATGAGTGTTTTACACTTGCCGATATAAAGCTTGCAATCAAAGAGGCATAAAAAAATGCACCCCTGTAACAAGGAGTGCATTAAACCGCTAAACGTCGCCCAGTCTACTGAATGACGGCTTTCATAGCTGTCATGTATGCGCGGAGCTTGAGACCTACAATCTCAACCGGATGGTTGCGGATTTCGGCGTTAACAGCAACAAGTTCCTGATTGGAAACACTGTTGTCTTTTACATTCAAGCCCTTTCCGATTACGTCAAGGTCAATTTTCTTCATAAAATCAGCGAGCAGCGGACGGCATGCGTTGTCAAACAGATAGCATCCGTATTCGGCTGTATCCGAAATAACCTTGTTCATTTCGTACAGCTTTTTGCGGCTGATGAGGTTGGCGATAAGCGGAACTTCGTGCAGTGATTCGTAGTATGCGGATTCCGGTTTGATTCCTGCGTTCGTCATTGTCTCAAATGCAAGTTCAACACCAGCTTTTACCATAGCTACCATAAGAATACCTTTGTCAAAGTATTCCTG
>DBWK01000111.1:450-8911 GCA_002308875.1 Treponema sp. UBA1240 | reverse complement strand
ATGATGGCGTGCAGCGATTCAAGGCATTATTGCAGCATCACAGACAAAGTGTACAGGTTCAGCGGAATGTACATGTCTAAAGCCGACCGCGCCATGATTCACGGCATCGACGAAAAAATCAGTATAAACACCCTGCTTGAGACTGTGCAATTCTACCAGAATTTGCTGGAAGAGCTTTGAGAGCAGAATTATGGAATTATTCACAAAAATATAATAAACTGGCTTTTGAATTATGAAAATAACGGTACTCGAAAAACAGCCCGGGGAAGAAGATGAGATAATCGTTAAGTGCGATTATCTGTCGGACAGTATTACAAAGCTACTTAATCAGTTTAAGACCGGCAAATCAAAGATGAACTTTTACAAAGACGGCAAAATCGTTCTCACTGACCCCGACTCTATCCTGTACTTTGAATCGGTTGATGACAAGGTTTTTGCCTATACCGCGAATGATGTTTTTGAAACAAAATACAAACTTTATATGCTTGAGCAGGAACTCCCGCAGGATGTGTTTTTCAGGGCGAACAAAGCCGTCATCGTCAATCTTGACAAAATCGACAGCCTTTCGCCCGCATTCGGCGGACGGTTTGAGGCGGTTCTGCAGAACGGCTATAAAGTAATTATTTCGCGGAATTATGTAAGTCTGCTTAAAGAATTATTAGGTCTTTAGGAGTATGAGAAAATGAAAGAAAAGATAGCACTTGTTATAAACATTTTTACAAGAGTCTGTACTGCCATTTTTGTACTGGCAACAATATACACGACCATCTTTTTTGGAGCAGGCGCCCACTTTAGAATGAGCGACATCTGGTACATCCTTTTAATCGGCGCAATTTCCGCCGTCTGCTACATTCCGTTTCTTGCAAACGTTGAATATTCAAAACTAACAATGATTCTCATGCAAATCGGCTATTTTCTTGTCATAAACGTATGCGTTCTGGCAATCGGCTTTAAGATGGAGTGGTTTTCGGCACAGAACACAAAAACAGTGATTGGTTTTGAGACAATAATAATTCTTGTATATGCGGTGGTCTCAACCCTGTCGTACAAAATCGAGTCAAACACAGCGGACAAAATGAACAAACTGCTGAAAAACCGTAATCACAAAAGTTAAAATTTAAGCACGAGTAAGCTTTTTGCCGGAATCTGCACTGAACCGAAAACAGTCTTTTTTGCTGCAGAATAACCGCACCGTTCAGGGAACCGCATCCGACACAGTTCCGCATTGCTCATCCTGCTTGCGCTGATTGCCTTGTTAGGTCCGTTCGGGTCAACCGAGCCGTTGGCAACCGGAACAACCGCTTTTCCCGTAGCCGCCGCAAGCGTAACCGTTTCGCAGTCGGCACAAAGCGGCTTTCCGTCCGCGGTTTTGAGCTGCAAAGTCTGCTCACTGTCAGCAGCGTTTACAATCTTAAGTATTGTTTTTCCGTCCGCTTTTACCGCCGAAACATACAGCTTTTCATTCCAAAGCGTTTTTTCCTGTCCTGCAAGATCAACAGCATCCGTTCCGGCATAATCCGAAAAGATTTTCTGCACATAATAGCTTGGTGTGAGAATAACAGACTCCGCATCGAACCAAATCATATCAGGTGTCCATTCGGAATGCCCGATTCTGTTTAAGAGCGGTGCATAGCTGGCAAGTTTTACAACGTCACCATTGCGTTCCATTCCGGTCATCATGGCTGCTTCAGCAAGAGCGGCTTCTATGGAGTTTGTAAGATTCACATCATGCCCCGCATACTCCCCCGCAAAAACGCCCACATCACGCGGGTATTCGTCATAAAAGCCGACATTTTCGTAAAGCCATTCCGGCGCAACATAATAGTGTTCATCAACCGCGTAGGTAAATGCAGGATTGGTCTTTACTTCGGAGCGGTAGAATTTCCATGCGTTTGTGTGCAAATCGTTGTTTACGAACGGGCCGGCAGTACCCAGGCACTTTATTTCGGGATAACGTTCATGTATCGCTTTTTCAAAAGCACGGTAGCGCGGAGCAACATCAACATGACGGCTTTCCCACTGTTCATTGCCGATTGCAATCATTTCCAGATTAAAGGATTCGGGATGTCCCATCCGTGCACGCAGTGAACCCCACTTTGTGTTTGTATCACCGTTGGCAAATTCAATCAAATCAAGTGCATCCTGTATATATTCGGCAAACTCAGGACTTTCTATGCTTACCGCTTCATAGGAACGGAACTGACACGCGACGCCGATGTTCAGAACAGGAAGCGGCTGGCAGCGACGTTTTTTTGATGACAAAAGTTCACAAAGCAAAAAATACTCATAAAACCCGATGCCATAGCTCTGCATATAATGGCAGTCCTGCATCTGCCAGTCAAAAAGCGTATTGCCTCCCTGCAGAGCCCACAGGTTTGGCTGTATCTTCCGCGAAGCAAGGTCGCCGACCGTACCCTTCCAGTAATAACGGTGCAAAAGGCTCGTTCCTTCAACAATGCAGCCGCCCGGAAAGCGCAGAAACGCAGGGTGCAAATCTGCCAGGGCTTCAAACAAATCTTTGCGGAAAATACCTGCAACGGCGTTATCCGGTATCAGTGAAACAAGGTCAAACTCAACACAGCCTTTTTTTGTAAGGTGAATTTCAAAAGATGCACCCTGCACATTGTCCGTTGCGGTTAGCTTTGTTTCGTAGCGAATCCATTTTTTTGCCTCGCAGTTGCCTACCATCGCATCGTATCCGTCAGGTTCGGCAGGCTGGGCAACGGTAAACGGAACAACCGCGTCAGCAAAAACTTTGCTGCCCTTAGCAACGCAAACGCGGATGCTTCCTTCAAGGTACGAAACTTCCCTCGCATAAAACGAAACCTTGCACGACTGACCTTTTTTGAGAAAAATGCCGTCATACGCCTTGTTACGGAAACCTTGCCCGTCTTCTTTTGCCGTAAAACGCAGATAGTGCGGATTAGCGGCGTGAACCGGCTCATTGCACGAGATTTCAAGGTTTTCATCGTGTCCGTCGGCGGAACTCCAGGCATAAAGATTGTCTTCCGCAAGCACATAATTATGACCGGTGCCTTTACTTTTTATTGCTTCAAAGGAACGGTTTTCAATAAGTTCCGCATACAAACCGCCGTCCGCTGCCATGTTTATATCTTCAAAGAACAAGCCGACCATATCCGGCGTAATTTTTTTTGTTTTTGTTCCATCCAGCACTATTGTTTTGTCTGACATAATTTCTCCCTGATACATATATAGTATCTATCCTTCAAGTTCTTCTATGTATTCGTCCGCCTGTTCACGCTTTAAAACGATTATTGTTAAATCATCTTCGCGGGGATTGCCGGCAGTATGAGTCTTTAGGCCGTCAAGAAAGGTGTGTATAATTTCGCGCGCGGATTTGCCGCTGTTGTTAAGCAAAAGCTCTCGTATACGTTCCTTGCCGAATTCTTCACGGTTTTTGTTCATTGCTTCGGTAAGTCCGTCCGTATAAAGCACAAGGATATCTCCCGGCAGCATTTGGAACGAAATCAACGGGAACGAAACCGCTATTCCCTTTATGCCGATTGCTCCGTACTGACCGGACGGATCGGGATAACGCAAATCAGAAACCCTGTCTTCCTCGTACGAGAACAGCAGCGGGCAAGGATGACCGGCATTGGCAACCTCTATGTCGCATGCGCCGTTTCGGAAAAAAGAACCGATTTTAACGAGCAGACCGGTAAGATAGTTGTCAACATTCCCCTTTTCGTTGATCAGCATCTCATTCATCTTACGCAGTATTTCGGAAGCGGAATCACCGGATTTGCAGCCTTCGGTATAGGAACGGAAAACCGTAGTTTTGGCAAGCATTGTGATTAAACTTGCCGAAATACCATGACCGGAAACATCAAACAGCGAAAGCCCCGTAAGCCTGTCGTTCTGTACATAATAGTCGTAAAAGTCTCCTGATACGGAAGAAAGCGGTTCATAACAGATTGCAATATCCCAGCCCAAAAACTTTTTGTCCAGACCGGGCAGGAACTTTTGCTGTACTATGGATGCCATCTCCAAATCTATCTGCGCCCTTTCCATCTGCCGTTCAAGGGCTTCCTTTGCACGCGAAAGCTGAACCGTCTGAGACGCAACTTCCTGTTCAAGCTTTTCGTTCAGGTATTCGTTGCGCCTGTAAACCTTGTTGTATCTTACGGAAAGCACATACAGGAACATAATTATTGTACCCTGCCAACCGAAAACGGTCAGATACGGCAAATCGTTTATTCTGAAAACCTCGCGCACAACAATATCCATTATACCCGAAAAAAGCGTTGAAGAAAAACAGACCAAAAGAATTATGGCATTAGCCCTCAGATTTTTGTTACACAGAGCCTTTATGAGAGCTGCAAGCCCGAACAACAGTTGCAATATTACCAGTCCCATCATTACCGGACATATTTTCATCAAATCTTGATAAGTCGGAACAGCAAAAGTAATTGCACCTGCCGCTAAAAAAATCACGATTCGGATTATAAGCAGGAGTTTTGATTCCTGTATTTGCACAAACTGAATCATAAACGATGAAGAAAAATACACAATTGCATAAGTACTGCAGCACAACCCGAACTTTATAAAAGAAAGGAACGGGATTCCCATACCGTTGTACCAGGGAAGTGAAGGTGCAAAAAAGTATGCCAGCAGAGAGATTGAGAAAAAGTTCAAAAGCGCAAACGACATATATTCTTTTGTTTTTTTGCGAGAAATAAAAAGAAGAAGAAATAACATGAATGCACAGAACATTCCTCCTTCAAACACCATGTAAAATTTTGAATGTAAAAAGGAATGAGTTTTTGTAAAACGTTTTGCATCCTCAAGTTCCGAAATGAACGAATTGCCTGAGAGAGAAGCCTTGCCGAGTACGTAAACCTTAATGAGAATAAGGTTTTTTCCGTTCTGATTCAAAAGACTTTGAGGCAGAGTATAAAAATGCGTTTCATATTGCGCACTCTCCAAATCGGGCGGGAACTGACCGTAACCGCCGATGTAGGAGCCGTTGAGCCAGAGCTTTTCGGCAAAGTGCAGGTATGGAATAACATAGCCCAAAGATTTGCCTTTGAGCTGTTCAGGAATTTCAAATTCTGTCTTTATCCATAGATATGAACCGTTATTGTCAGCCAGTTTTTCAAGGTTTCTGTAATACACATCCAGCTTTTTAAAACGGGAAAAGTTTGCCTCCGCATCGGCGCAGGTAGAATCAGCCTCACACGGCAGATACGAATACGAATCGTTAAGCGGAATTGAAAAGAATTTTTCATTCTCATTCTGCTTGCACGACACAAACGCAAACAGAGCAAGTGCGAAAAGAGGAATGAGTTTTCTTAAAAAGAACCGCATAGTCTACTTATACAATAACACAGCCCCGCAAAAAACACAAATCTGTTTCGCAGTGAGGCAGTTACAAAACGCCGAGGATGATTCCGGCGAGAATGATGAATGCACAAAACAGGCGGTAGACGGTGTCTTTTTCCTTAAACATAAAATGACCGCCAAGTATTGTTACCATACAGCTGCTCTGTTTAATGAGCGTCATAACGGTAACACGGCTCTGCGGCATACCGTTGGCTATAAAAAGCGCTTTGTCACCGACAACGAACATAACCGCAAGCAGCCAAATCCAGCGATTTTTGAACACTGAGAGTGAAATTTTTTCTCGTTTTACAAGCACATAAATCACATAATACGAAACAAGAAAAAGCATGTACCAAAACTGCAGCTGTGAACTGCTCACACTTTTCATCAGAATCTTGTCCATAAAACCGGAGAGCGCATTAAGCAGACAAGAAACAAGCGCAAGCACAACATAGAACGTAGTTACGTCCGCAGAAGCGGGTAGTCTTTTTGCAGCGGGTACCTGCACAGGCTCCTCAAGCAAAAAGATACGTCTGAAAACCGGCAGCTTGAATTTGAGCATGAGCAGTCCGGCACAAACCAAAAGTAAACCTGCCAGCTGCAAAAGGCCAATGCGCTCGCCCAAAAAGCAAACACCCAAAAAGGTTGCAAAAAGAACGCGAGAAAGGTCAAGAATCCCGAATACCCCGACCGGCAATCTTTTTAGCGAATTAAAGCTGAAAATCCATGCGACAAATATAACAAACGCTTTGAGCGCAATGTAAAAATAGAACTTTGTTTCCAATCCGCCCGCGTCTTTTGCCTGAGGAACAACCAGCAAAAACGAAATTACCGTGTATGAGAGAAGAACTTCCATTATGGAGTTCGTTGCCATAGCCTTTTTCTTTGCCAGCGCTCTGGAACCTTTCAACAGTCCGTATAATAAAACAAGAAAAATCCAAGCCATTGCCTCATACTAGCTTGTGATTAAAAGCTTGACAAGCGGGAGGTATGGACATAGAATACAAATTGAGTAATTGTTTTATTTTTTTATTTGAAGTGAAGATTCTTGATTGTATGGAGGGGTTATGAAAAAGTTTTTTAGTGTTTTAGCAGTGCTTTTGTGCGCAATTTCTCTAGTAATATTCTCATGCGGCGGTGGCGGTGGTGGAGCCGGCGGTGCAACAGCAGGAACTTCATCAGGTTCTTCTTCCGGCGCAGGTGGAAGTGCCGTTTCAATAAGATTCAACGGTTTGTACGCAAGATCTGCCGGAACGGTATGGGATACTATCGATTATCTTGACCTTAAGATTTTTGTTGATGATGCGGAAGTTTTCAGCAAACGCCTGACCGCAAGCGACAACGTAGTTTTGGTTGAACACCTTACACCTGGCTCAACGGCACGCGCAACAGGCAGTTTTAAGTTTAACGAAATGAACGGCAGCGAAGAAGGTAATATCACATCTGATACGATTACACTTGAACGCGGTTCCAACACACTAACACTTAATGTTTACTATAAATATACGTTGATATATTGTGATACCAATATGACGGAAAAAGAATACAGCGGAACATACACCGTTGCAGGTGGTATTCCACTCCCTCCGGATTTTTCCGACACCTATAATACTGATATTTTTACCGGCTGGATGCTGAATGAAATGGATGTATATCCGAAGAGTTTTGCAGGTGTGCGCGGAAATGTAATGTTGCGTGCTAGATATGAATATATACCGGCAACATTCAACGTTACCTACCATTTTGAAAGAGATGGTGTACCAATTAGCGGAGACCCGACCGTTTACACTTATGCGCCTTCCATGGGAAACTTTCCTGGTTATCAATATACAAACGATATCAAACTTTATATTAATTCAGATTCAGAAGTTCCATTTAGTGACATTGACCTGGAACAAGTTGATCCTGCGACTCCTTTTAGTTATGAGAAAAAGGATGATCATTTTCTCATTAATGCACTAAACCGAGCTGAAGGAACGCAAGGAGAATTCCGATTCAGGACAGGTGACAATCGTGTATCTAACCAAACATTTACTATTTTCAAGACAGACACTTTAACTGTAGCAGTAAATACGATACAATCATTTAACGATTTTGCACCAAGCGCAACTGATATAAAGTATGTCATTAACGACACAGACATAACTTCTATAAGCCAATATGCTGTCCACAATCACTATAAAACTGCTTTGACTTGGCTGGAACTTATCGGTACAAGTATAACAGAAATTCCAAGCGGATGCTTTAAAGATTGTGGCGCATTGACTACGGTTATGTTACCATCATCTCTGACAAAGGTTTATAAATCCGCATTCAAAGGAGTTCCAGGACCATTCTCTTTTGACAGTGACCCGACCAGCAGCGGTAACATTCAGTTCAATGTAGAAGCGACGGATTCGTCTGAAGCATCCTTTGATATAAATGTTTCAGGATATTGGAATAATGTCGAATACGAATGGCGCACCAACAATGCATGGGAATAAACTATTTTATTAAAACAACCCAATTTTCTGCTAACCCAGCAACTTTCCGGCATATTGGGGCAACCATGTACACGCACATTCTTTTTGACCTTGACGGCACACTTACCGACCCGGGCGAAGGAATAACCAATTCCGTAGCCTATGCGCTTAAAAAATACGGTATAACCGTTGCCGACAGAACTACGCTTTTCTGCTTTATCGGGCCGCCACTGCAAAACTCATTTGTCAAATACTTTAACTTTTCGCCGGAAGAGGCTCTGACCGCAATCAAATACTACCGCGAATATTTTAGGGACAAGGGTATCTTTGAAAACAAGGTTTACCCCCAAATACCGGAGCTACTGGATTCCCTCAAAAAGCAGGGCAAAACCCTACTTGTCGCTTCTTCCAAACCGGAAGGATTTGTTATCCGAATCCTCAAGCACTTTGACCTTTTTGATTATTTTGACTGCATTGCGGGCGCTTCGATGGACACTTCGCGCTCCAAAAAAGAAGATGTTATCGCATACGCTTTTGAAAAAGGCGGTGTGAGCAACCTGCAAAACGCAGTTATGGTAGGCGACCGCGAACAGGACGTTACCGGTGCAAAAAAGACCGGCATAGACTCAATCGGTGTTTTGTACGGCTACGGCAGC
>DBWK01000111.1:0-438 GCA_002308875.1 Treponema sp. UBA1240 | reverse complement strand
TGGAAACCGCCGGAGCCACGCATATAGCCCCAACCGTCATGGACATCCAAAGAATAATTGCAGAATAACTTACCTCAGCACTTCGTATTCCCTGATCACCCAGTCGTGTTTTTCCAAATCCATATCTTTGCCGCAATAGGCGCACTTTTTGCCTTCAAGCAGCGAAAGGCTTGTTCCGCAGCCCTTGCACTTTAACACGGAAGGACCGCACACAACCTGCGTTTTGCAATCCGCAGATTTTGTAAGCAGCATGCGTATATGCTCATTCCTTACAGTGCATTTTTCGCCGTTCAGACAGATCAGCTTTACAAATGCCTCAAGCTGTGCGTTTTGCAGTCCGTTGCTTACTGAATAAGATTTCAGGCTTATGTATTCGGTTTGCATATCTATCACGTTTTTATAACCGTCTTTTAAGCCGCTCAGGTCGCAGACCGCAAA
>DBWK01000123.1:3523-8621 GCA_002308875.1 Treponema sp. UBA1240 | reverse complement strand
GCGCTCGTAGGTTCAACCGGTTCGGGCAAGACGACCATAACCAACCTTATTAACCGTTTTTATGAAGTAACACTTGGTCCTGACGGTGATGTTTCCGGCAAAATCCGGTACGACGGCATAAATGTAAATAAGATAAAAAAAGCGGATTTGCGCCGTTCATTGAGTATGGTACTACAGGATACGCACCTTTTTACCGGCACCATAGCCGACAATATCCGTTTTGGCAAGCTTGATGCCAGTGATGCGGAAGTAGAAGCCGCCGCAAAGCTCGCAAATGCGGACTACTTTATCAGGCATTTGCATAACGGATACCAGACCGTAATTACCGGCGACGGTGGCAACCTTAGTCAGGGACAGCGTCAGCTGCTTGCGATTGCACGTGCGGCTGTTGCCAATCCGCCTGTTCTCATACTTGATGAGGCGACCAGTTCCATTGATACACGCACGGAATCCCTCATAGAGAAAGGCATGAATTCGCTTATGAAGGGCAGAACCGTTTTTGTAATAGCACACAGACTTTCTACTGTACGAAATGCCGACATGATTTGCGTTCTGGAAGCAGGAAGAATCATTGAACGTGGTAACCATGAGGAGCTGATGGACCAAAAAGGCAAATACTATCAGCTTTATACCGGTTCATTCGCACAGGGTTAGCGGTTAGACGTGTTTACTAATTGCAATAAAGGGCAGATTTGTATACTATTATAATATGGAAATAGTACATTTGGGAAATCCTGTTCTCAGGGAAAAATCGCTTCCTGTAGAGGAAGTAAACGATGAAATCCGTTCAATGATAGCAGAAATGTTTGATTTGATGATTGAAGCTCAGGGCGTCGGTCTTGCTGCTCCTCAGGTCGGCAAACTTTTGCGTATGTTTGTTATCATTGCAGATGATGAAATAAGAAGAGTTTTTATAAATCCGCAGATTATTGCTACTTCTCAAAACCTTGTTCCCTATGAAGAAGGTTGCCTTAGTATTCCTAAAGTGTACGAAAACATAATGCGTCCCGAAAAAATAACCGTGAATGCGCTTAACGAAAAAGGCAAACCTTTTACACTGGAAGCGGATGGCCTTTTGGCGCGAATTATCCAGCATGAATATGACCACTTGGAAGGCATGGTTTTTATAGACCGCGGTGATCCCGATTTTAAGAAAAAAACCGAAGAAACCTTTGAACGGCGGGAAAAACGCAGACAGGAAAAAGCTTTGCAAAAACAACACAAACAGCAGCGCATAGCTGCAAAAAAAGCAAATCAGGACAACGCATGCTAAAGATCCTGTATGCGGGCAGTCCTGATGCTGCCGCAAAACCACTTAAAGAAATTGCTCAAAGTGGAAAGCACCGTATTGTCGGTGTGCTTACAAATCCGCCTTCGGCGCAGAAACGCGGAAAGGAGCTTATTCCTACTCCTGTTGCACAGATTGCCGCTGAAATAAACTCACAGGACTCCGGTTTTTATAGCACCAATCCTATTCAGATACTAACCCCCAATAAACTTATCGAAGTTTACGATACCATTAAGGCACTTAACCCCGATATTCTTGTTTGCTTTGCTTACGGAAAAATCTTTTCGCAGGCGTTTATGGAAATTTTCCCAAAAGGCGGCATAAATCTGCATCCGTCCTTGCTCCCGATGTATCGTGGCTGTGCTCCTGTTCCTGCTGCAATCCTTAATTGCGACAAAGAAACCGGAATCACAATACAGCGCATAGTAAAAGAAATGGATGCCGGAAACATTCTGCTTCAGACAAAAATTCCACTGACCGGCAAAGAAACATCGCAGTCGCTTTTGCAAACCGTAAGTGATGCAGGCGGCAAACTCTTCCTTAAAGTACTTGATTCTATTGAAGACGGCTCTGTCTCACAACATGAAATTCCGCAGGATTCCGCAAAAGCGACTTATTTTGGTATGATGAAAAAAGAAGACGGAATTATTGACTGGCAGGATTCGGCTGTACGGATTGACGCAAAAATCAGGGCTTTTGTTCCCTGGCCCGGAACATTTACAACCGTAGGCGGAACACCGCTTTTAATACACGAATCTGCAGTATACGGCGGTGAGGAACAACCGGAATGGACAACGGCAAAACCGGGAACCGTTCTTGGTGTAGACAAAAAAGAGGGAATTCTGATAAAAACAAAAAAAGGCATTTTAGTCGCAAAGAATTTGCAGTGGCAGACTAAAAAGGCTGTTAATTGGAAAGATTTTATAAACGGCTCCAGAACTTTCATTGGTTCTGTCTGTGAATGAGGTAATACATGAAAAACAAGTTTGATATTAAGAATTGGCGGGTAAGCGTTACCGGAATGATTGAACGGATGCAGGAAAATGCTTTGCTTTATGCAGGAGTTGTTATTGTTTCAATTGTTTTTATGGGACTTATCTGTCTTGCGGTTTTCTTTGCAACTGTAAAAGGTGCTGAAGAAGTTATGGTTCCCGACGTAAAGGGCAAGGAACTTTCGGAAGCACTGCTTGAAATGCAGGTAAAGGAATTGTACCCAAAACTTGTTTTAAGATATTCCGACAATCCCGATGACAAGGGAACGATTCTTGCCCAGTCACCTAAAGCGGGTTCAATCGTAAAAGCCGGTAAGAGAATCAATCTTACCGTAAGCCGTGGAATTGTTCTGAATGAAATCGATAATTATGTGGGAAGATCCTATGATGAAGTAAAAACAAGCTTTCAGGCACTTTTTTCTTCTACTTCAAAGTCTCCTGTAAAACTTGCCGAACCTTTGTACGAATACAGTGAAGAAGAACCCGGAACAATTCTCCGGCAGGATCCGCCGGCGGGCAGTCAGATATATGACGCTATGGAAATTGTGTTTGTTGTAAGCAAGGGTGCGGATAATCAAAAAGTTGTTGTTCCTTCAATAAAGGGAATGTCAATCAACGATATGTATATGCAGATGCGCAAGAACAACCTTGTGTACGACTTTACAGTTTCAGAACAAACCTCAGACAAAGATACAGTACTGTCACAGTCAGTTCCTGAGAATACGGAAGTTGAAAAATACACAAGAATAAAGGCTGAACTTGCATATCCCGAAAAGCCAGCTAAGAATATGGTTTACGGTTTATTTATGCAGGAACTTCAGGATTATCCGTTTGCGGTTGAAATGCAGCTCGACGCTTTCAGTTCGAACGATGATTTGTATACACTTGTTGCATTCACTCATCCGGGCGGAATGCTGACAATTCCGTATGCGGTTGAAAAGAATACGGTACTGATTCTCTCGGTTGCAGGAAAAGAATACTCACAATTTGTTGTAAAATAGACTGGTAAAGTATGATTCAATCAAAAGTCTGCCTGTCGCTGACAGGTTCTACAATAAAAGAAAATCTTGAAGTAATTGAAAAATACAGGGATTGGATTGACGTTGTTGAACTGCGGGCAGACTATCTTAACAAGGATGAGAGGCTTTCATTGCGCCGCTTTCCCGAACTTGCGGGGCTCCCTTGTATTCTTAGTATCAGACGAAGCATAAACGGCGGAAAGTTTGACGAAGGTGAGGCAACCCGAACTGTTTTGTTCGCGCGTGCTATTGCTTTTGCCAATCAGGACACTACAAAAAACTATGCCTATATAGACTTGGAATCGGATTTTAACGTACCGGCTTTGCTCGATGCGTCACTTGCATTCGGAACTAAAATAATCAGAACCGTTTACTGTGAAGATGATTCGATGAAAGAAATTCATACTCAAATCTCATCAATACGAAAGAATGAATATGAAATTCCAAAAATAGCTTTTACCGCCCGTTCGCTTTCTGACGTTACCAAATTGTTCCGTGAGGTAAAAAAATCCGAGAAAAAGCGTGTTATTTTTGAAGTTGCCGGTCCATATTCACAGCCGGAGCGGATTCTTTCTTCACTGGCAAATTCATATTTTGTGTATACATCGGACAGTAACCCCATAATTCCATGCAGCGGAAACTACAGTATTGACCCAAAGCAGTTACAGCAAACTTTTCATTTTGATGACATAAATGAAAAAACAAAAATCTACGCATTTGCCGGAAAAGCATTATCCGCTCAGATGTATGCAAAGGCTCAGAACAAGCATTTCAGAGATAATAATATGAATGCGGTTTGTCTGCCTGTTTATGCTGACAAAATTGAGGAAGTTCTTGAATTTGCGGATGAACTTTCAATACCTGCCCTGTCTTTTTCTTTTCCGTTCAACAAATCCGCACTGCAGTTCGCCGTTACAGTTTCTTCTGCTGTTGGAAACACCGAAAGAACAAACACTTTTGTAAAAACCGAAGACAACTGGATTGGTTTTAACACTTCTGTAAAGGCTTTGTTGAATTCGCTCCTGAAGCTGACCGGAAAAAAGAATCTTTTCGGCTGGCGTGTTTCTATTATTGGTGCAGGTTCAATGGCACGGACAGCAGCTTATGTTGTAAAGCTTTTACGTGGAAAAGCATGCATTTTTAACCGGACGGTTGCAAAGGCAAAGGAATTGGCAAGTCTTTATAATTTTAAGTGGGCTTCGCTCTCCGTTGATTCGCAGCTGTATATTGAAGATTTTTCGGATTTGATTATTCAGACAACTTCCGTGGGTTCCACCGAATATTATGCAATGGTTCCAAACGGAATCGGTGATCCTATTCCCAACTACATTTTCCGCGGAAACGAAAAAGTGTTTGACTGTGTCGCGTCCAATGAAAGAACACCTGTTATAATGCGCGCCGAAGAAGCCGGTTGTATCGTAATGACCGGTGAAAAAATGATGGAAGAACAAATATATATGCAATACAAGCTTTTTACAGGAGAATATGATGACTGAAAACAAACTTTCACAAAGTGAGCAAAAGGTTCTTGCGGCGAGAACCGCGATAGATACATTGATAAACGAAAAACTGATTTTTAGCGGTATGAAAATAGGACTGGGTACCGGTTCCACGGCAATGCCGGCTGTACAGAGGCTTGCAGAACGAATCAAGGACGGAACCCTTGCAGATATAAAAGCAGTTGCCACCAGCTTTCAGACTACAATAGCCTGTGAAGACTTGCAGATTCCGGTTTTTTCAATGAACTCAAAGCAGATTGGCGGCAGTTTGGACCTGGCAATAGACGGTGCGGATGAAGT
>DBWK01000123.1:0-3386 GCA_002308875.1 Treponema sp. UBA1240 | reverse complement strand
TTGAGATAATACCCGAAGCACGTGTTGCTGTCATAAGAGAGATAGAAAAACTTGGTGCTTCCTGTACTCTGCGTCAGGGTGTAAAAAAAGCCGGTCCTGTAATAACAGATAACGGTAATCTGATTCTTGATATTCTTTGGCAAACTCCGCCGGATTCTGTAGAAATGGAAAAAGCACTTAACCGCATAACTGGTGTTGTTGAAAACGGCTTTTTTACGCAGAACAAACCGATTGTTTTTGTTGCACAACCGGATGGTTCGGTAAAACGTATTTAACAGCGTTAAGAATAATAAAAAAGCCCCGAAATACTTCGGGGCTTTTCTTTAATCAATATCCATCGGACATTGCGCGGTTCAGGTCTTTCTGACACAGATCTGCGTAAACAAGGCTGCGCATTTTGAGCATATCCTTGCGTTCCTGCGGGAACGGCATATATCGCCAGAATACGCCGCGAACTTCTTTGTCGAGACGCTGTACACCTTCCGCTTCTTTTGTCATCCAGAGTATGTAATCGCGGATAAAGTAGTCTTTTACATCACCTTTAAGCTTTTGCTGGTCAAACCACTGATAATACATACCGGTAAGGCCTTCTTCCATCCAGTAGTATGAGGCTTTTTCCTTGGCAACCTGCCAGCGCAAGTCAGCGCATGCGGTCAATACCGCAATTTTAAGGTTTTTAGGATACATAGGAATTGCAATGCGTCCGCGGCTGGTTACCTTGTTGTATTTGTCGTAAGGTTCCCAGCAGAATCCCATTTCGCCGTAGGTTGGAACAAGCAGAACGTAAGGAACAATGCGGTTTGCGTTGTTTTTGTGCATACGCACGAATGCACCAGGATCTATGGATTCAACCCAGGCAAGCGCTTCTATAACGTTTTCGCGGAAACCGGTTTCCTTAGGTGTACAGTGGTAGTAGTCTTTTGTGAAAATCGGGAAGTGATTTCCCTTGCGGCCTACTGTCATCTTTGCCATCTGCCGGACAGTGTCAATTTCGGTCATCAAATCTGCATTGCTAACGGATGTGCTTACCGCTGCAGTAGAAATCTTGTCTTCAATTGACTGGCTTTCCTCTGCCGCATCCTGATACTGGTTAAGATATGTGTTTATTTCTTTGTCGATTTTTAAAAGCTCACGCAGTTTTTCAGAAGTTTCGTTAAAAATTCTCTTTTGAGCTTCAGAATATGGACCTCCCAAAGACGGGAACGGACCAATCGGCGGATGGTCGCAAATCTGGTCAATCTTTGACTTAAGTTCAATTTCCAAAAGTCCGCGTTTGTTTATTGATGTTTTAAGGTAGTTTTCGGCGGTTTGCAGTTTACCTGCATTTTTGCTTTGCAGAGTCATCAGTTTCTGCTTGTCATCACCATGATGGGTTGGTCTTGCTTCGTCCGTTGCGGAAAGCGTCATTTTGCCGGTGGAAATGTTGTGAAGCCATTCATCAAGATAAAAAACTGGTTCACCGGAAATATTCTCGTCAATTACTGTTGCAAAAAGATGCTTTTGTTCGGGTGTAAACAAAGACGGAAGAACAAGTCCATAACGGACAAGGTATTTTTTGGGTTTTGCAACGGTAGGCGATGCCAGTTTAGGGGCAACTGATTTTATGAATTCGTAATAAATGCTATAGATTTGCTGCCTGTAAACGGTTCTGTCCTTTGGATCCGTACATGTCAGGTATTTGGTAAGTGTTGCATGAAGACGTTTTGCAATGTCGCTTTCACCGGAAAGGGCAATCTTGTAATAGTTCGGGTCATCAAAAACTTTGTGGGGAGTATCCGCAAAGAATCTTTCAATCGGTTTGAATTTTGTTACAGTCAAATCAACGCTGTTGGCTATCGGCTGTTTGGGCATATCATCATCAGGAAAGTCAAACTCCGCCCCCAAAAGCGAAGCTTCTACTGCAGGAGAAGAAGACGACGCGGAACTTGTGCTTGAATCTGCATCTGTCAGTAATGCCGCAATTTCGGGGTCTAAATCATCAATATTCATATATTTCCTTCCACTGGTTGTAATCAAAAAATATCGCTTTAAATCTTATATTATAGCTTTCTGTCTGTCAACGATAATTGTATTTAAAAAACTACACCGCAGTCTGCTTGAAGTTTATCTTGGAACAGTCTGCGGTGCAGGATTTTGAGATTATAATTACTGCAAAATCTACTTTGCGAGTCTTATGCTTGAAAGTGGCAGAGTTTTGCTGTATGAAAGCGGTAGATTCTGTACATATTCAGGCAAATCGGTAAATGTAAGGTCACTGTCCAGATTAAATACAAGGTCAGTGTTCGCTTTGTTCAAAATCTGTGCAATAAACTTACCTGCTGTTTTTGTGTTCAGTGTTGCCGTCATCGGAATTTTGCCACCGGATGTAATTGTGTTACTTCCCGTTGGTGTTACATTCAGCAGAGTACCACCTGCCACTGACTGGAGCGAACATTTTTCAAGTACATATTTCCATGCGGCGGAACCTTCGCTTTCAACGTCAATATCAAAACTCAAGTTCAGGTTAATGTCAATGTTGTCAAAGATAGTTTCAGCAACTGAGCTGCCGGACATAATGGAATTTGCCAAAGACAGTGCTGTTGTGAGCGACATGCCGCCCTGGCTTGTAAACGCATTTTGCAAAACCGAAATTGTAGGCATTTGGAGCTTTACGTTGCCGATGGAAATGGATGGCTTAAAAATAGGAACTTCAAAATTCTTGGAGAACGGCAGTGTCATTGACTGGTTTTCCAAAATAGAGGAGAGAGCACTAAGATCCAGTTCTGCTTTTCCATCTACCGAGAACGGCAGTGAAGTTCTTTTTGCCGCACCTGAGCCAGATACTATGTTTTTGGCAAGATTGATAATCGTAGTATAAGGGATTTTAAATGCTACGGAGTTCTTGGATTTGTCCATGGAAGCAACCGTAATGCCTTCATTCGCGCTCAATTTGGTGAGTATTGTATTTTCAAATGCTACGTTGGCCGCCATGCTTTTGAGCGAAAATCCAAGTGGATATGGATTTGTAATGGCATAATCCATATTGAATGTAATTCCCTCAAGATCAAGTGACTTTATGGAAAATCCTTCTACCGCAAGTTCGGGAGAGCCGAAAATCTGGTTTACCGTGGAGCAGGAAACAATAAGTACCGCTGCCGCAAGTACGCTGATAATCAAAATCAAGTGTAATTTCTTTATACGCATAGGATGATTATAATCCAACCTGCCTGATAAAACAAGAATTTTGTGAATTCTTGCACAATTTAAGATGGAGTTATCACAAATAAAAAAAATCCCTGCAGTTTCTACAGGGATTTTTAGGTTATTTGAATATTAGCGGTTTATTTTTCTGCCAGGTATTTGTTGATGCCGGCTGCGGCTTTTCGGCCTTCACCCATCGCCAGAAT
>DBWK01000101.1:13917-15086 GCA_002308875.1 Treponema sp. UBA1240 | reverse complement strand
TTCTTGCGTTTATCAAGCTTAATACCTAAAAATTCCAAACCTTCAAGGCTCTTTTCGCGGATAATAGGAGAATGTTCACCAACACCTGCTGTAAATACAATGGCTTCCGCACCACCGAGGGCTGCCATATAAGCACCGAAGTATTTCTTTAAGCGATAGCTCTCCATTTCAACAGCAAGTATTGCTTTTGGATCACCGTTTTCCATTGCAGTTACAACATCGCGGCGGTCTGTGTATTTGCCTGTAATACCGAGCAAACCAGATTTTTTGTTCATTGCGGTATCCATTTCCGCAGGTGTCATGCCTGTTTTACGCATAATGTAAAATGGAAGTGCAGGATCCATATCGCCTGTACGTGTTCCCATTACAAGACCTTCAAGAGGCGTAATACCCATTGTTGTATCAAAGCACTGTCCGTTCTTTACTGCGCACATTGAAGCACCATTACCGATGTGGGCAATGATAACATTTGTATCTTTTGGTTGTTTGTGCAAAAGAACAGAAGCACGTTTTGCAGTGTATAAAAATGATGTACCATGAAAACCATATCGTCTTGCAGCGTATTTTTCATACCATTCGTGCGGAATAGCATACATGAATGAAGCAGGCGGCATTGTCTGATGCCAGGCTGTATCCATAACCGCACAGTGTGGAACATTCGGCAGAACTTTTTGTGCTGCCTCTATACCCATGATGTTAGCGGGATTGTGAAGAGGTCCAAGATCCTGAACAGAACGGAAAGTTTCTATAATTTCCGGCGTACAAATTACAGACTTTGTAAATTTATCACCGCCGTGAAGAACGCGGTGACCAACAGCTTTAATAACATTCATGTCGCTGATTACACCGTGTTCTTTATCAGTGATTGCTGAAATAATAAGCTCGATAGCTTCTTTATGTGTCGGACACGGACTTTCTTTTACATATTTGTCTTTACCTTTTGCTTTGTGGGTAATTACCGAACCCGGCTGTGTAACACGTTCTACAACACCACTTGCCAAAACGTCCTTATTGTCCCAGTCATAAACCTGATATTTTGCGGATGAACTTCCGCAGTTCAATGTGAGAATAACCATAATCAACCCTCAATAATAAGTGTATGAAATCTTATTTTAATTATAAAACAAATGAAAAAACTTTGAAAGTAGATAATTCACCTAAACTTTCCG
>DBWK01000101.1:0-13854 GCA_002308875.1 Treponema sp. UBA1240 | reverse complement strand
AACTCAAGTTTTTGGCTGTCAATTAATATCTGTACTCTGTCAACAGTCGGGTATTCAGTCGCCGTGTAAACAATCTGCATCAACTGACCAAAATAGCCCTGAGAGCCGTATTTGTTCCACTGAAAATCATCGTTGAAGTTCAAAAAGGCCACTTTGTCTTTTATAGTTGCAGAAATCAGCCTTGTTCCTTCCGGTATGAGAGAAACATAGTTTTTTTCTTCTTCTTCAGCATTTGTACCGTTCAGCAAAGCTTTGAGAGTTGTTGTTAGCGGCGATGTTGATTTAGGAACTTCCCGTACAACTTCTTTTCTGAGCAGAGAACCTGTACCATCAATATACATAAAATACAACGTGGTTTTTGTCATCTCCGTATTAGGAGAAACAACTTCGGAAACAACTTCATTCTCACTTTTTATAATGTGTTCTTCCGGCTCATCTCCGGTATCTTCCGTTACGGAAGTAATATCTACAGGTGCTTCCGTGTTTGTTTGCAGAGGAATTGTTATAACTTCGGATTCATTGCCGGTCTTTGTGTCAAATTCAACAGGCTCCACTATTACTTCATCATCAACCTGAATCGTCGTATTTGTTTTTCCAAAAACTGAATCAAAGAATTTTGTTTCGTCAAGAACATTTTTTATTTTGTTAGCATTAAGTAAAAAAAGTGCAACGATTATTGTTCCAAAAACAATACAAAACAAAATGACAGGTGAATTTGATTTTTTTTGTGCCATAACAAATGAATTATAATACAACAAAAAAAGATTGTCATCACAATAAACACGTAACTGCCGTCGTATTTGACAGCTAGCGCGCTCACTGATATTATATTTTTATGAACATTGTAAATGGTATTCCGATTTCAAAGGGCTGTTGCAAAGGTAGGATTTTTATAATCCGCGCAGAAAATGAATCAACAATAATAAAAAGCACAATAAAACCCGAAGAAATTGAACCACAGTGGAATCAATTTTTTAATGCCGTTTCACAAGTTAAGAATGATTTAGCATCTTTATCAAATTCCAAAAACCCAGACGAAAAAAAGATTTTTGAAAGTTATATGCTTATGCTGGATGACCAGATTTTTATAAACGAAATCAAGCAGGAATTCAGCACCAAACTTTTTAATATAGCTTACATTGTTTTTACAAAGTATCAGCAGGCGGCGGAACAGCTCAGAGCAACAAATGACGATTATCTTAAGCAACGGGCTGACGACATTTGCGATATTTATGGTCGTGTAACACGTATTTTGAATGGTACTGCAAGACACAGTTTTGACGAAGTTCCACAAAACGCTGTAATTCTTGCCAAAAATCTGCAACCAACCGATGCCGTTGCACTGGAAAAAAAGAAACCTCTTGCCATTATACTGGAAGAAGGCGGTCCAAACAGCCACTTTGCAATACTCATCAGAAATTACAACATTCCGGCGGTTTTCGGTGCAAATTCCATTCTAAAAACTGCCCGCAACAACGAAGATGTAATTGTTGACGGCACAAAGGGAATAGTTATCATAAATCCCGATCAAAAAACCATAGATGAATATTCGGAAAAAGAACGGAAAGAACTTAAAGAATCCCGATACTATTCCACGCTGAAAAAGCAGCCCGCAAAAACAAAAGACGATGTTCCTGTTTTGTTATATGCAAATATAAGCACTCCGGAAGAAGCAGAAACCGCCCTGCAGAACGGCGCTGACGGAATAGGACTTTTTAGAACAGAATTTCTTTTTATAAAGGAAAACCGTTTCCTTTCGGAAGAAGAACAGTTTTTAGAATATAAAAAAGTTCTCCAAATAATGAAAGACAAGCCTGTTACCATTCGTACGCTTGACATAGGCGCTGACAAAGTAATAAGCAGTACAGACTATAAGAATTTGCATGAAGAAAACCCACTGCTAGGTTGGCGTGGAATTCGTTTTTCTCTAGACAACGAAGCCATTTTCATAACCCAACTGCGGGCATTATACCGCGCAAGTGTTTATGGAAACTTGAAAATCATGTTTCCAATGATTACAACCTGCAACGAAGTTGATGACATTCTAAGAATTGTAAAAGCCGTAAAAGCAGAACTGAAAAAGGAAAAATTGTCTTTTAAAGAAGATATTCCTCTTGGAGTGATGATAGAAACACCAGCAGCCGCATTAACTTCGGATTTTCTTGTAAAAAAATGCGATTTTTTTTCAATAGGAACAAACGACCTGACACAGTATTCGCTGAGCGTTGACAGAGATAACAGCCATGTTTCCGATTATTACAACGAAACTCATCCTGCCGTACTACGTCTTATCAACACAACCGTAAAAAACGCACAGAAACACGTTATTCCTGTTTCAGTTTGCGGGGAGTTTGCTTCGCGTCCGGAAGGAATTGCCCTTTTAACTGGTATGGGTATACGGGAATTTAGTATGAGTTCTTCAATGCTTCCCGCAGCAAAAGATACTTTAATACAGTTTACAGTCGCAGAATTCCAAAGTATTAGCAAAAAAGCTTTAAATACACCAACTGTATCAAAAATAAATAACCTTTTAAAACGGAATCTTTGTAAATGAAAAAAGACAATTTACCGCTGAATGACGAAATTTTAGAAACAGAAAAGTCTCTGCCCTTTGATCCCGAAAAAAAATATCATAATCTGCCTTTAATCGTTATTGCAGGCCGTCCAAACGTGGGAAAATCAACGCTCTTTAACAGACTGCTCGGCCAGCGCAGAGCAATAACAGACCCTACTCCCGGTGTAACGCGCGACCCTATAGAAGAAAATTGTTTTATCGCCGGTTATCCGGTTCGTCTTATGGATACAGGCGGCTTTAAGCTTGAACGCGAAACAGGCTCAGTAGAAGCTATGATGGATGAACTTGTAGTTGAAAAAACTCTGTCTTCGCTTAAAAAAGCGGATTTAATCCTACTGTTACTGGAAGCTGGAACCATAACCGCTGAAGACGAGGAACTCATCGCCTTACTGCGCCCGTACTGGAACAAACTTATTGCAGCCGTCAACAAAACTGAGGGCGGCAGACGACAGGAAGAAGCTTACAACTTTTACCAATACGGCTTTGATTCACTGCTTTTTATAAGTGCGGAACATGGCGACCACATTCCCGAACTTGAAGAAACCATTATCAAACATCTTGATTTTTCCGCCGTTGAAGAAGGTGAAGAAGAAAAACGAATAAACATCGCCATTATCGGTAAACCGAATACCGGAAAATCCACACTTTCAAACAGGCTTACACATTCAGATTCTTCAATTGTGAGCGATTATGCCGGAACAACAAGAGACATTGTTGAAGGGGATTTTGACTACAGGGATAAAAAATTTCACATTATCGATACTGCAGGAATCCGCAAAAAGTCAAAGGTCACAGAAAACATTGAATATTATTCAGTAAACCGTGCAATAAAGTCTCTGGACAAAGCGGATATTGTTTTCCATATGATAGATGCGCAGGAAGGTTTGGCGGAACAAGATAAAAAAATAATTTCACTGGCGTGCGAAAGAGGCTTGGGAATTATATTCGTATTAAACAAATGGGACACACAGGAACAGGATAAAAAAACTTTCCGAAAAACGGAAGAATATATAAAAATTATGTTCGGTCAAATGAGTTATGCGCCAATTCTTCCACTCTCCGCATTAAAAGGTGAGGGCGTGAAAAATCTTCTGGATAAGGCAATAGAAATTTACGGACAACTTTCCAAAAAAATAGAAACCGGAATTTTAAACAATGCATTAAAAGAGTGGGTTCAATCTTATCCGCCGCCTGCAAGTCTTGCGGGACGTTTTAAAGTTCGTTACATCGTTCAGACAAGTACAAATCCTGTAAAATTCCTGATTTTCTGCACACGACCGGAAGTTGTTCCTAAAACGTATCTTACATTCCTGAAAAACAGAATACGTAATGATTTAGGCTTTTCGCAGATACCGGTTGAAATTGAATTAAAAGCAAGCCGTAAAAACTGGGAATCATATGAAAAATCCAGAAATTCCCAAAGGAATTCCAATGGCAGCTCTAACCACAGGTGAAGTTGAAAAATTGACAGGCGTAAAATCTCATGTTTTAAGGTACTGGGAAGAAAATATTCCGTTTTTGTCACCGCAGAAAGACTCTTTCGGCAGAAGGTTGTATTCTTCAAGGGATGTGCAGATAATCCTAAGACTTAAACACCTGATTCAAGAAAAAAAATACACGGTTGAAGGCGCACAAGAACAGCTCGTTTTTGAAGCGACAAACTCTGACAATGCCAATATGGTTAAAGAAATAAACATGCTGAAAAACGAATTGATTGATATTTACCGGATTATCCAGGCGCAAAAAGGTGAAGACTAAAATGGAGAAAAATGACAACAAAAAGAAAGAAGCGTTTTTCCCATACAAAGTAACAAACAATACTTTTGGCAGAATTTCTCCTGATGCTACTTCTTTTTTGAATTCTTTTGACTCTGCAATACAAAACATTTATCCGCTGAATTCCAAACAAACTCAGTATCTGCCCAAAAACATAAACGAGCTGTCACATAAGCTGACAGATGAGCGAAGTGACCGCAGACTGGGCTATATGAACAACCAGGTTAATTTGCTTTCTTATGCACATTATTTTCAGTGGTGGAATCTGTACAAATTTACATCGCTGTTTGCTTCGTTTCCCACAAAATCATTTTATTTTTTGAAAAATAATTCAGTTCTTCTGGACATTGGTTCTGGTCCGCTTACAATTCCGATTGCACTATGGCTTTCGCGACCGGAACTGCGTAATCTAAATCTTACCTTTTACGTTTTGGATATTTCGCAAACAGCAATGAAACTTGGTGAAGAATTGTTTCTTTCCGCCGCCGCGGCGTGTCCTGCCCCAAACAGCAGTGACCCTTGGAAGATTATCCGCGTAAAGGGAGAACTTGGAACAGAAATAAGACAAAAAGTTTCATTAATAACTTGCGGTAATATGTTTAACGAGCTTATCCAAAATTCCGCTAAATCGCTGGAATCTCTCGCTAAAGATTACGCCCGCATTCTTTTGTCGTATGTAAGCACGAATTCGGCGCTGCTTATTATGGAACCTGGAATCCCGAAAGATTCTCATTTTACGGCGCTGCTTAGAAATTATTTTGTAAAAAACGATTTTTCTATTATTTCTCCATGTCCGCATTATGAAATCTGCCCCATGTGCAGTGCCAAGAGCAAAAAATGGTGCCATTTTACGCTGGATGCAAAATATGCGCCTCAAAAACTGCTTACTTTGTCATCAAAAGCGTTGCTGCCAAAGGAAAACGTAACTCTATCTTTTACCTTTGTTTCAAATTTTCATAAACCGGTTGAAAAAGACTTTCTTACACTGCGGATTTTTTCTGACATAATAAAATTACCGGACAACCAGTTTGGAAAATACGCTTGTTCCACACTTGGTTTGATTCTTGTAACGGGAAGTTCAACACGAAAACTTAAAAGTGGTACTGAGCTAGTAATAAACATTTCTCAAGCTTCTGCAAAAACACTTTTAAGGGATAAAAAAAGCGGAGCTTACATCTTAAACATTAATTAGTTTAAAAAAGAAAAAGACTGCCTTAAGACAGTCCTTTTTGTATCTGACAAAGCTTTATCAGTCTGTAACTTCAATTACTTCAATGTCAAACATAATCGGCGTGTTTGGTGGAATTACTCTTCCTGCTCCTCTTTCGCCGTATGCAAGATCCGGCGGCAAAAGAACCGTTCTCTTTTCGTTCAGCTTCATATCCTGAACCATCAGGTCAAAACCGGGAATCATTTTTCCTGCACCAGTTTCAAATTCAATGGGGTCATGCATATCAGTACTGTCAAAAACACGTCCGTCGACAAAATAACCCTTGTACTTGGTTGTAACTTGTTTTCCTGTACCTACCTTTTCGCCCTTTCCTTCTTTCAGAATCTTATATCTTAAACCGTTATCCAGTTTTTCAAAGCCGGTAGAATATTTATCCATATAGGCCTCAAGCTGAGAGCGGGCTTTATTTTCGTTTTCCTTTACAATTCTGTCAAAATCAGCCTGTGTAGCTGTAAACTTCTGTGCTTCTTCACCCTGTCTTACGATTGTAATTTTTTTCATTACATCGTTCTGGAGCGTTTTGTTTACAACATTTTGTCCTGTAATAACTTTGCCAAAAATTGTGTGCTTTCCGTCCAGCCACGGTGTTGCAACATGTGTAATAAAAAACTGACTTCCGTTTGTTCCCGCCCCGGCGTTTGCCATAGCCAGAACACCCGGACCTGAAAACTTAAGATTTGGAACAATTTCATCAGCAAAACGGTATCCCGGACCGCCCATTCCTGTACCGGTGGGGTCGCCGCCCTGAATCATAAAATCCTGCTTGTCGCCGTTTGCCTTGCTTATTACACGGTGAAACTTAAGTCCATCGTAATAAGGTTTACCGTTTGCAGCATCGAGCGTACCCTCCGCCAAACCGACAAAATTTGTAACAGTCAGAGGAGTTTCTTTGTAATACAGCTGCAAAACAATATTTCCTCTTGTTGTTTCAATTATGGCAAAAACGCCGTCTTTTCCTTCTATTGCTTTTAAACTATTTTCCATAGTATCGCATCCTCCAAATGATAATATTGAAAAAGCCAATACAAAAAACAGTACAATTTTTTTCATAGCTACCTCCAATCTTAGTAATCTTACGAATTCAGTTTTGAATACATTTCTGCAAACCAGGTAGACAACGCTTCAACCCTTGCAGCAAAAGATTTTTTAAGTTTGTTTTCTATTAATGATACAGATGCAACATCAGCTTCAACCAGCGCATACATAACCATCGTATCACCGAGATCAAGTATCTCCGTTGAAATAATGAGATTGTCTGCTTTGATTATAGGAATTCCCAAAAACCGTATTGCATCGTAGTTGGAACAAATCGTTAACACTTCATTTTGATTTTCTTTGTAATTGTATTCGTAAATGTAACGTCCAAACGTTAAATCTTTCTGCACCGCATACAAAGAAAGACCATCTGCGCTCCCTTCAACTGGATCGGGAATTTTTGTTTTGTCTTCAGGGCTTGCAATAACATAAGATTCGTCATAAAGTGTTCTCATTTTTTTTCTGGAAGGGGAATAATATTCCATTCCTTCCAAAGACGAAATTGAACGCATTATAACGGAAATATCCTTTATTTCAGCTCCAACTTCCGTAGGATTCTTTTTTTCAAAAATTGTCAGCGCTTCATAATAAAAAACAGGTTTTGTTGTTTTTCCGCTTTTTTCCCACAAAGACGGAACTGTTGTGCCTAAAGCAGTTTTTGGAAAAAGGCTTGGTTCGTATTCTTCCATATAAACTGTTTTTTCAATTTTCTTTTCACTTTGCAGTTGTTCTACAATATCAGCTGAAAAAATATCGCTTAAGGATAAATTTCCTTCCGCAAAAAGACAGCCGGCTAAAAGAAATAAACAGATAACAGCAATTAATTTTCTTGTCAATTATCTACTCCCTTTGTAAATAACTCTTACCTGTTTATATAAACCATCTCCTTCGCTTTTNNTGGTGTTTGAATAATACTCAACACCTTCCAAAGTAGAAAGGGCACGGACACTTCTGGTAATCTCTTCCATGTCCTTTCCTTTTTCTGTCGGAACAGCCTTTTTTGTCAGATAAATACCTTCAAAGTAGAAAACAGGCGTTTGCGTTTTTCCGCTTTCTTCCCAATAACTTGCAGTTTTTTCCCCAAGCTGTGCATTATTCAGAAACAGCTTTGGCGTATACTCTTTCATGTACGAGCTGTATTCAATCTTGCCGTTCTTCAGCAATTCTTCTGCAACATCATCTGAAAGAATGGTATTAAGGCTTGTCTGTGCATATACAGAAAAACACTGAAACAGCACAAAACAAGCTGCAAACAAGCTTAAAACAATATGTCTTTTCACTGTTAGCGAAGTCCTTTATATATTACGCGTACTTGCTTATATAAACCATCTCCTTCGCTTTTGGTTTCAACATCGCTGATATCATTTAATGTTGTATGTATCAATCTTCTTTCAAAAGGATTCATAGGCTCAAGGAGAATAGAATTTCTTGTTGTTCTTACTTTATCTGCAGTATTATAAGCAAGGCGTACAAGTGATTCTTCCCTGCGGATGCGGTAGTTCTCAGAATCAAGGATAATTCTTGTGTCTTCGTGTCCAAGGCGTCCGGCATAAACATTAGCTAAAAGCTGTAACGCATCAAGGTTTTTGCCTTTTCTACCAATGAGAATCGGAGAATGTGCCGAAACCAGACGCAAACCGATTTTCTTATCTTCGCGGAACATTATATCAACCTTAACATCATAGCCCATTTTGTTTATCATTGTTTTAACAAAATCAATCAGCTTTGTTTCAAACTCATCTTTTGGAACAGGATCCGCAAATAATTTTGTGTTCTTAGGCATTGCACCATCAAATTCAGAATCGCTGTGACTGTGTACTGTTTCAACAGTATGTACACGTATTTTTACAAAACCTTTTTTGAATATTCCATTTTTTTGTGTTTCAAGAATTTCTACATCAAACTGGTCTCTTTCAAGTCCCAGTTCCGCCGCAGCCATCTCAATGGCTTCTTTTTCTGATTTTGCTTCATATTCGTATGTCATTTTATACCTCGTATTTAAATCCACTAAGGAATTATTTTTTCTTTTCTGTTTTTACCAGTTTCAGTTCAGTTTGTTTTTCTTTCATGAATTTATTTATTACAAGCTGCTGAACCAACTGCAGGAAGTTACTTAATGTCCAGTACAAAATCAATCCAGACGGTGCATTGTAAAGTATGAAGAAGAAAAATATCGGCATACCGTACATCATAATTTTCATTGACTGATTGTTCTGCTGCCCCGGAGTTGTAGCCTGTGTTACCTTACTGAAAACAAGCTGTGAAGCTACATAGATTATTGGCAGAATATGCAGTTCATTCCCCATTCCTAACGGAAGATTGAACTTGAATGTGTAAACTAAATCACCTTTGGAAAGGTCAGAAATCCAGCCCGGAATAAACATTGCCCCGCGGAATTCAAAATAATTATTGAAGAGATTGTACATTGCAATGATTATAGGGAATTGAATCAACAGCGGCAAACAACCGGAAATAGGATTATAGCCTGTTTCCTGATACAGTTTTGCCATTTCCTGATTCATTTTTTCAGGCTTATCTTTGTATTTTGTCTGAATTTCATTTATCTGCGGTTGCATTTCCTGCATCTTCAAAGTACCGACGGAGCTTTTCTTTGTAAGCGGGAAGAAAGCAAGCTTTATAAAAATCGTCATCAGAATAATGGCAACACCCCAGTTAGGAATCAACTTGTAGAAAATTTCCAGTATCCATTTGAGAATAGCTTCCAGCCAGCCAAACATACTGCTTGTTTCCATACTGTCGTTTAGGTGCAGCGCGGATAAATTCCAGCCGTTGTCAGTAGAATTATTATAACGTTTAAGTGTTTTTTCGGTTCGAGGACCTACATATATATAGAAAGAATCCTGCAATTTTTGACCAGAAAATGCATTTCTTGTCAGCATGAGCTGGGCATTTGCGTAATCCGGGTTTGAATCGTAGCGTGTTGAATAAAAAGCGTTCTTAAAACTCTGTGTTGAAGGAGCAACAAGTATTATAAAATACTTACCCCCGACTCCCGCCCAGGCAAATTCTTTATCATATATTTTTGTCTGTCCCGGCTGAAGAACTTGCTTTTTGTTCTTGTTATTTGTGTAAGCCATAAAAGACCGGTATTCATATCTGTTTTGCTTTTGAACATAATACGGCCCGATCTGCGGTGAAGTCATAAGTGTGTATCCGGCGTTGTTTATGTTAAGACCATACATATTTTCTTCACCGTCGATAAGAACATCAAGCTTAAAAACATAATCATCAGGTTGGAATGTATACCTTTTTACCAAAGTAAAAACGCCTTCGGTTCCGTCTGAGTTTTTGATTTTCATCTTCTTGTAAAAGCCGATTATGTTTTCATCTATTTTTTTAACATTGAATATTTCATCAACAGCAGTGTTGTTATAATCTCCCAATGCAATTGAAAAAGCCCTGTTTTTAGCTGTAACGTTATCCGCCATTTGCAAATACTCATTGCGGTCTTTGTGTTCCAAAAGTTTATACGAAATAATATCGCCACCGCGGTTGGTAAAAGTTACTTCTACAAGATTTGTTCTGATTGTATAAGTCTGTTCTTCGGCAGGTTCTTCTTCATCTTCAAAACTTATCAGACTGAAATTTGAATCTGCTGTTTTTATTTCTTCCTGAGAAACAACAGGCTGGGCTTCCGTCTGTTCTGTTGTTTGTGTTCCTGCAGTCTGTTCAACAGGCGGAAAAAACCGTTGCTGGAGATAAAAACTTCCGATTAGTACAATGGCAGACAACACAATTGCCAGAACTGTATTTTTTTCCATTAATAAAAACTCCTAAAATGAGCAGTTCTTAAGGTACAGGATCATAACCGCCCCTGCTAAATGGGTGACATCGTAAAATGCGTTTTACCGCCAGATAACTTCCTTTATATGCACCGTATTTTTGTATTGCCTCATGAGCATAATGAGAACATGTAGGATAAAACCTACAGGAGCGAGGAAATAATGGAGATAGACCGACTTGATAAGCACGGATTAAAACGCATAAGATACGCGACAATAGTTTCTTCATATTATGAAAATACCGGCTTTCGTAAAAAGATATCTTATTTGTTCACACCGCGTGCTGAACGTGTCGTTTCCCGGATATACTAATAAAATAATATCGTATCCGGTGTTCAGGTGTGATTTTATTTGACGATAGGCTTCGCGGCTCAGTCGTTTTGAATGATTTCTTTGGACTGCTGTACCATAACCGCGTGGAAGAGCAAAACAAATTCTATTATAAGAATTCGTACTCTTTTTGAAAAATAATTTAGCACCTTCAGTGCTTATTTTTCTTCCTTCTTTAAAAAGACTTTTGATATCATCCAGCTTTTTCAGATGTTCGTTTTTTCTGAAAAAACCGGTTTTATGAAAGTCCGTAATCATTTACCTTAATCAGTAAGGCTTCTTTTCATCAGAAACAGTAAGCTTATAACGACCCTTCTGTCTGCGGCGTTTAAGTACAAGGCGACCGCCTCTTGTCTTCATACGGGCGCGGAATCCGAATTTTCTGTTACGTTTTACTTTACTTGGTTGATATGTCCTTTTCATGAACACGTCTCCTTTATGTTAAGACTCCTTTCGGAATCTTTTTAATTTTCAATTGGTGGAAAACTAGTATAGATGGATATTTTTAATTGGTCAACAACTTTTATCTTTCTTTTATACTATTTTTTATAGATTCAAACAATTTATTTATTTCTTCGTCTTCTATTCGTGTGTTTTCCTCTGATTTTTCAATTTTTTCTGCAGGCTTTTCATGTAGTACGATATTCTGACCCCGCATTCTGTAATTCAGTGATTTTATTACAAGCTGAGGAAATTTCATTCTTAAACCTTTTAAAATATAATTGCTGTTAATCTGCAACAATTGTGTCCAACCGGAATGGTCAGTTTCCACAAGAAGAACTCCATTTTTATAGTCGATAAGTCTGCTGTGATCCGCCATTTTAGGACCATTTTCATAAATGGACGAAACAACTTCCTTCCAGGCATTAACCATTTGAACAGGTTTATTTTTGTTGTCTATGTTTTCAAAAAGTCTGGTTACAAGTTCTTTTGTGTCTTTATAATCTCTATTCATGCCATGTTCCGTTTTCTATAAAATAAACTTTAGTATTCTGTCTTTTATATTTTTCGTAAGGTTCACCAGGAAGATACGTACAGAAAAGCTGATTATATTCTGGCAGTAATGAAGTTACTTTTTGTCTTTTTTGCGGATCAAGTTCAAGCAAAACGTCATCCATAAGAAATACAGGCTTTTTTCCGGTAAAAGTTGAGCAATAAATTGCCTGCGAAACTCTAAGTAAAATTGACAAAAGCCTTTTTTGTCCTGTTGATGCGGTCGGAACAAAAAGCTTTTCATCTTTAACAAAAGTTATCATATCTCTGTGCGGACCGGACATTGTTGTGCACATACTTTTATCCACTTCTTCCTTTTGTTTTAAAACCGACATTATTTCAGAAACGTTGTCTGCTTTCCAAGACGGATTATAAAATACAGAAACATTTTCAATTCCTGTTACTTCTTTGTATAGCGTACCAAAAAAACGGTTAAACTGTTCTATAACTTCTCTACGCTTTTTTTTAATTTCAAGACCTGCTTCTGCAAGCTGATAATTTAATGTTTCAAGCAACGTATAGTTATGTTCTTTAAGTAAAATATTGCGTGATTTAAGTATTTTCTTATAATTCCGCATTGTGTTTACATACAAAACATCATATAAAGTTGCAGACTGGTCTATAAAAAAACGCTTTTTTTCGGGTTCTCCATCGGCAAAATCCAAGTCTTCATGACAGAATAATATACATGGAATTACAGATATAAGATCTTTTCTGTCAGTTAAAGCTTTTCCATTTTTTTCTATGCGTTTTTTTCCGTTTTCAAAATATATATTTATATTATTTATTTTTTCGCTTTCATCTTTAAAAACGGCTCTTATACTAAAACCACTTTCACCGTGCCGGACTATTTCGGTATCAGTTCTCGTTCTGAAAGATGAACCGTATGAGGCATAATAAATTGATTCAAGAAGATTGCTTTTTCCCTGACCGTTTTCGCCGACAAAAAAAACTTCTTTTGCGGAAAAATCAACAGGTTTGTTATCCAAATTGCGGAAATTAACGCATGAAATGTATTGGAACGGCACGCAGCCTTACTCCATCATAGGCATTATGATATGAAGATAATCAGCTTTTGGTTCCGGTCTCAGTGTTGCTGCCTTCATTTTTTCGGTAAATTCAAAGCAAATCCTTTCAGAATTCATTACCTTCAAAGGTTCTTCAATATACAAGTAATTGAAAGCAATATTTACTGGTTCTCCGTCATATTTGCAAGGAATTTCTTCTTTTGCTGTACCAATGTCTGATTCCTGTGAAACTACAGTTAGTTTACCAGGTTCTATTTCAAAGTTAATCTTACGTGTTTTTTGCTCTGTCAAAAGTGATACACGTTTGAGAGCTTCAACCATATCGCTTTTTTGAATTTCAAAAACATTCGTTTGTTTTTCAGGTATAACACGCTGATAGTTAGGGAATTGACCGTCTATGAGAACAGAAGAAAAGTTGTAGTTTGAAAAATTAAAGAAAATATTCTTATCTGCCACAGCTATACGTATATTTCCCTCAGAAGAAGCTCTTCTTATGATGATATTAAGAATTTTTGGCGGTATAATAACACCGTTAAAATCTTCAATACTTTGTGCAATTTCTTTTTTTATAATTGAAAGACGTCTTCCGTCAGTTGCTACCATAACAAGGTCATTATCATTCTTTACAAAATAAACACCATTCATAAAGTAGCGTGCCTGATCATCAGAAACAGCGAATATTGTCTGATTAACCATTTCTTTAAAATCAGCTGCGGGAATTTCAAAAAAATTGTAATCTCCTGTTGTTGAAAATTCAGGAAATTTATCAGAAGCAATGCTTTTAAGTTTAAAATTAACTTTTTTAGTTACAGGAGTAATGACAATACCGTTTTCATTTTGTATAAATTCAATTTCTCCTGATGGCAACGAGTTCAATATATTTAAGAATTTATCACAAAAAACTGTTGTTGAACCTTCTTCTTCAATATCTACTGGAATTTGTGTTTCAAAGTTTATTTTTATGTCTGTGGCTCTTATTGTGAGAGCATTTGAACTTGCTGAAAAAAATACGTTTGAAAGAATGGATACAACATTCTTTGTTGATATTATTTCCTGTGCAATTGATATTTCTTTTATCATTGC
>DBWK01000046.1:2070-3797 GCA_002308875.1 Treponema sp. UBA1240 | reverse complement strand
ATTGTCATTTTGTCTTTTGGGGCAAGTTCCGAAAGCTTGCCGTCAGGAGCTTTTGCCTTTAAATCGTTGTAGAGCTTTTTTGCTTCGTCGGAAAGTTTTTCCAACGGAATATATGCGCTGTTACTCATTTTGCAGCTCCTTGTTCAAGTTTTTGTGCTTCCATCTGTATACGGCACTTGTGTTTGTCTTCTTCTTCGCGTGCCTTGAAAGCTTTCATTCTCATCATCATGTTGTTAAAGTCAACTTTGTGTCCGTCAAATTCCGGTCCGTCTACGCAGACAAACTTTGTTTTTCCATCAACGGTAACACGGCAGCCTCCGCACATTCCGGTTCCGTCAATCATGATTGTATTGAGCGAAACTACTGTGTGAATATTGAACGGTCGTGTTGTTTCCGCGCAGAACTTCATCATTATAGGAGGTCCGATTGCAACTACCTCATTAGGTGGTACATCGCCCTCACAGAGCTTTTTGAGCGGTTCGGTAACAAGACCCTTTGTGCCGGCGGAGCCGTCGTCTGTCATTATGATAAGTTCGTCCGCAATTTTGCGCATCTGGTCTTCGAATATGATAAGGTCTTTGGTTCTTGCGCCAATAATAACGATAACCTTGTTCTTTGCTTCTTTGTATGCCTGAACGATAGGATATAGCGGGGCAACGCCGATTCCGCCACCTACGCAGACTACTGTTCCAACCTTTTCGATTTTTGTAGGATTTCCCAACGGTCCGAGGATTGCTGCAATGGAATCACCTTCTTTTTTCATGGATAATTTCATTGTAGTTGCGCCTACTGCTTGAAAAACAAGAGCAATCCAACCTTCCTGCGCATTTGCGTCTGCAATTGTTAAAGGAACTCTTTCTCCGTAATCCAGATCTATCTGTACCAATACGAACTGACCTGCTTTCCGGTTTTTTGCTATTTCGGGAGCATTAACCCTGTAATAGAAAACATCAGCGGATAACTGCCGCTTTTCAAGAATAGTATGCATACTGTGTTCTCCACATTAAAATATATTCCTGCTTAAGGGAAATTAGTACGATTTTAGCAAAAAAACAGAAAATATGACAATACATTAGGTGAATATTTATGCAAAAATATTCTGCATTTTTTGTTTTTTATACAGTTTTTAGGTAAAAATTTATCGGATTAATTGTTCCACTTGAATATTTTTTGTGAATTTTATATACTTTGCCAATCTGCCGGCGTGGTGGAATGGTAGACACGATAGACTCAAAATCTATTGCGGGCGACCGTGTAAGAGTTCAAGTCTCTTCGCCGGTAAAAAAAGGCTGTTCAAAACGAACAGCCTTTTTTATTTCCTATCTTTTTGCTTCTGCCTTATTGTGCAGGTCTTCGAGTATTTCCATGATTTTATCGACAACGGGCTGTTTTTTATCTTCAAGGTCTTCAGGAAGCTTTTCCTGAACTTCTTTGCGGAACTTTTTGTTCTCGATTATCGGTCCTGCCGTGAAAACAAGTTTGTCATGCCACACTTCATCATTTATCATGTTTTTGGGATCGCTGTCGGAAATGCGCAGACAGTTGCCGTTGATTGCAACCGGCATTATAACGTCGGTAAGGCGAATGTAAGAATCAATTTCTCTTACGCCGCGTTTTGTTTCGGGCTGGTTTTTGCGGTATCTGGTTCCTGCCGGAAAAACGAGGATAACCTTGCCCTGTTTGCGGACGGCATCAAGCGCGTGCATTGAAGCCATGTTGATTTTGCG
>DBWK01000046.1:0-2040 GCA_002308875.1 Treponema sp. UBA1240 | reverse complement strand
CTGCGGCTCGGATAAATTACTATTCGCTGATATGCGGAGGCCCATGCGCTTACCATGGGGTTTTCTTCGCTAAGCTTCATGCCGGCTATTGCAACAAGCTTGTCGGCAAGTTCCTTTGCGGAGGCGTTCCCGGATGTCCGCAGCAGGAATGAAAAACCTGGCAGGTCAAAATTGCTGTAATGTTCCAAAAGAACAAGTCCTCTTTTACCGTTGCGAACTTCGTTCATAAAGGCTTCTACGTATTCCATGCCGTCTATGCGGGAACCGGGAAGTACAGCGGATTCTATCATGCTGTCAAGAATTTTCAATATTTCAGGATTTGCTTCCTGCAAAACGTTTTCTTCAGTTATAACTCTGTCTGCATGATTAAAATGCATTAAATCCTTAAAATAACATTCAAAGCATTTACCCAGCGGTGTTCCATCCTGAAAGTCCATGACTGCCCCTAAAAATAAAATTTAGATAATGATAAAGAAAAAAATCCTGCTTTTCAAGGGCAAATTTGTGTGTAAAGTTTTTAGTGATTGTTCCGATAGTAAAAGTGTAAAAAAGTATAAGTTTTTTACAGGAGGTTCTGAATATGACTACTGTTTCCAACGGATCACTTAATTCTTATTCATACGCTTTTTATGCAACCCACACTACCGGCGGCGAAAAAGTTGCTGTTCCTGTAAAACCCTCAAATGTTGTTTATTCACAGCTTGACCATATTTCCGGATATGCCGCAAAAGGCAATCAGGAAGGTGTAACAATAAACCGTGTTCATCTTTTGAACACACTGATTGATCAGGTTGTACGCATAAACCCCGAAGCCTCAAGACCGGCAAACGTAAAGCGTCTTTCTAACACACAGATTGATGCTATGGTTCAGGATTATTTCTCCCAGATTTCATCCGCCGTTAATGCCGCAAAAACAAATCCCTATGCGCTTGCACCCGCAGTTCCGCAGGGAATGATTGTTGATATTGAAGTTTAAATAAACACCAAACATTTTTTGATTATTTTCTCCAGTACTCTTATACAATATCATTGAATTTTTATCTGCAAATCAGTATTATTATTTTTGATTTTGTAAAATACCATTGATATGGATTATATAGGAGTATTTATGGAACTTAATGACATTAAGCATGCTAAAATCAAGGCATGGGTAGAAGAATGTATTAAGATGTGTGAACCTGACGAGGTTTACGTTTGTGACGGCTCAACAAAAGAATATGACCGTCTTATGAAAAAGTGCGTAGACGCAGGTCTCGCAACTCCTCTCAAGAAGAAACCGAACAGCTTTTTGTTCCGCTCTCTTCCTTCCGACGTTGCTCGTGTAGAAGGACGTACATTCATTTCTTCCGTAAAAGAAGAAGATGCAGGTCCTACAAACCACTGGATTGACCCGAAAGAACTTAAACCTACAATGAAAGGTTTGTACACAGGCTGTATGCACGGACGCACAATGTACATCATTCCGTTCTGCATGGGTCCGCTCGGCTCACCAATTTCAAAGAACGGTATTGAAATTACAGACTCTGAGTACGTTGTTCTTAACATGGATATTATGACAAGAACCGGTACAAAAGTTCTTGATGCAATCGGTACAGACGGCGAATTTGTTCCTTGTCTCCACTCTGTTGGAAAGCCACTTAACAACGGCGAAAAAGACAACGGAATCTGGCCTTGCGCTGACGTTGAACACAAATACATCAGCCAGTTCCCTGAAGAACACCTTATCTGGTCATACGGTTCAGGTTACGGTGGAAACGCTCTTCTCGGCAAAAAATGTTTTGCACTCCGCATTGCAACTGTTCTTGCACGCGAAGAAGGCTGGCTTGCTGAACACATGCTCATCCTCAAACTTACAAACCCGAAGGGCGAAGTAAAATACGTAACAGGTGCTTTCCCGTCAGCATGTGGAAAGACAAACCTCGCTATGCTTATTCCTACAATCCCAGGTTGGAAAGTTGAAACAATCGGTGACGATATTGCATGGATGAAATTCGGCAAAGACGGACGTCTTTATGCTATCAACCCGGAAGCAGGTTTCTT
>DBWK01000072.1:5799-6649 GCA_002308875.1 Treponema sp. UBA1240 | reverse complement strand
AAATGACGATAGAAACGGTTCCCGGACAGGGTACAAAAGTTACCATGTCCATAAAGATTGCAAATGAGGCGGCATAATGACAACACCATCCCGCTTTCATTCAGTTTACCTGCAGGAAGCAAAATGCAGCGGCTGTACAACCTGCGTTACCTCTTGTCCGGTTGAGGCAATCCGTGTACGGAACGGACGTGCGGTTATCCTTGAAGAACGCTGCATAGACTGCGGAGAATGTATAAGACTTTGTCCAAACCACGCAAAAAAGGCTCTTTCCGCCGAACTTGAACAGATAAAAAACTACAACGAAACAACTATTCTTGTTTCGCCTTCTTTTTACGCGCAGTTTCCGCAAAAATACACAATACGGCAGATTCAGTCCGCAATACTTTCACTTGGATTTACGCGGCTTTTTGATGTTTCAAACTTTGCATATCAGGTTTCATGCGCAACAGCGGAGTATCTCAAAAATGCGCCGGATTCGGCAAAGCCTGTAATTTCAACATCCTGCCCCGCAATAATAAAGCTGATACAAATACGATTTCCTTCCTTAATAGAAAACCTTCTGCCGGTACTACCGCCGGTAGAAATTGCCGCAAGAAAAGCACGTTCCGTTTCAACAAATGAGAATCACGGCATATTCTTTATTTCGCCCTGCCCTGCAAAAATAACTGTTCCACGCTATCCACCAGGCTACGAATCATCCGCAATAACAGCGGTTTTCTCTACAGCAGACCTTTATTTACCGGTTTTGAACGCACTAAAAAAAGGTGAGTCTGAAGAAGATTTTTCCGAAAGAATAAATCCTGGCTGTCCGCATCAGGGCTACCGGTGGGCAATGTCGGACGGCGAAATT
>DBWK01000072.1:5531-5679 GCA_002308875.1 Treponema sp. UBA1240 | reverse complement strand
GGCGGTCCGCTTGTAATAAAACCCGTGCCGATTGCACACGCCGCAATGCGCAACAGGCTTGCAAAAATCGATTCGCAAACGGAGAACACTGTTTGCGAGCAAAATGATTTTAAGGACATATTCTGGACAAAGGACATTCTGCCGCGTC
>DBWK01000072.1:2978-5518 GCA_002308875.1 Treponema sp. UBA1240 | reverse complement strand
TTTCAAAGGCGCGCAAAATGATGGAAAAAATCGTTACAATTACAGGGGAACTGCCCGGCTTGAACTGTGGTTCATGCGGCTCCCCCAACTGCCGCGCACTTGCCGAAGACATTGTGCGCAAACAGGCTCGAAAAGAGGATTGTATTCAAATCTTAAAAAAGGAATATGAAAAATTAGTTTTAGGAAAATAAATGAGTTTTTCAAAAGGAATTGACGCCAGCAAGAACGAATTCCGTCAGCGGGCTAAAAACAATCTGAAAAAACTTTCCTCGCAGTTCGACAAAGACACACGCAGTATGATGGCAACAGTGAATTTTGCGGATTCACAACTGTATGCGGACACAAAAACCATATTCACATTCATTTCAAAAAAAACTGAAATAAATACTCGTTTTCTCATAGAAAAAGCCTTTACCGACGGAAAAGAAATAGCAATTCCGCGCGTAAACGAAAAAACTCTCGATTTTTACTATCTTTCGCCGGAAATTCCCGCGGAAGAACAGCTTGAACCGGCTGCGTTCGGTATACAGGAACCTCTTACAAGCCTCGAAAAAGTTGACATCCAGCACCTGCCGATTGACTCGGTATTCATTCTGCCGGGACTCGCCTTTTCGCCCGACGGAACAAGACTCGGTTACGGCAAGGGGTTTTACGACACGTTTATTTCGCACATTTACGAAAACGTAAGCCCGCTGTACTTTCCAAAGGCTCTGATAGGCTTCTGTTTTGCCTGTCAGGTTTTTGAAAACCTGCCGCAGGCGGAACACGACATTCCGCTAACCCATATAATCACTGAAGAAAAAATCATCAGCTGTTAAAAAACCATTGGACTTTTAGCGGTTTGTTGTGTATCTTTAGCTTATGGGACAAATTAAATCAGCACTGGAAATAGCTCTTGAAAGAACCGCCAACATAGAATCGGACGCCAACGCGGGCAAAAAACGTGAATTGGAAAACGCCGGCAAGCGCATAGCATCAAGCTTTATTGACAGCGGAAATGAAGCGGACTTAAAAAAAGCACTTTCCACATATAAAAATGAAGAAAAAAACATTGTAACGGAAGGAATCAAATCACTTCTCCTGCTGAAAGTTTCACTGCCACAGGAACAAGAAGAAGTCGACACAATAATGAGAGCAGGAAAAGCTCTTGATTTACTTTATCCGCACAGACACCTGAACAATCTTTTTGACATGATAAAAAACGTTCTTGAGCAATATTTTGCTTCGCAGCAGCAGCTTGAACAGGCACTGGAACAACAATACGCACCTCAGCTTCGCAAAAAGGAAGCAGAACTTGCACGACAAACCGGCCAGCAGATTCATCTTTCGCCGAGGCAGGATCCGGAATTCAACCAGCTTTTGGAGCGGAACATGAAAAAGCTTCATGAACAGTATTCACAGGCTGTAGAACAGGCAAAACAACAGATACAGGAAATTACCGCCTGATTTATCCGCAAAACTCTTGTACACAGTTACGATTTAATTTATAGTAAAATAACTTAAGATTAGAGGCAGTTTAAAAAGTGCAGTTGCAAGAACCGCGTTTAGCTGACCGCTAGTTCACATTCTCAGTGCGAGGTAAACATGGCCAGTCTTGTTTTATTATTATTGTTCCTTCTTGTTATGATTTGTGTAGGTGTTTGGGGAAGCAGAAGAACTTCCACACTCAACGACTTTTTTTTGGGCGGACGCTCAATGGGTGCGTGGATGTCCGCATTTGCATACGGTACAACGTATTTTTCAGCCGTTGTTTTTATTGGATTTGCCGGTAAACAGGGCTGGGGTTTCGGGTTTGACGCACTTTACATTGGTGTTGGAAACGCGATTCTGGGCGCAATGCTTGCATGGATTTTCCTTGCAAGAAGAACCAGAAGAATGACACAGAACCTTGATACAATGACTATGCCGGAGTTTTTGGAAGCCCGCTACGACAGCGATCACATCAAAATGATTGCGGCTGTTCTCATCTTTATTTTCCTTCTGCCCTACTCCGCTTCAGTTTTTAAGGGACTCGGACATCTTTTTGAAACAACCTTTAACATTTCATTTGACTTTGCACTGATTATACTTGTTGCGATTACAGGTATTTACCTTGTTCTCGGCGGATACTTTGCGGTTGCAATGACGGACTTTATCCAGGGCTTTATCATGCTTGCCGGCGCAATCGGCATGCTGATTGTCATGATAGTAAAAGCGGGCGGTTTTCCTGAAGCATTTCAGGTTGCGGCAACAAACTTTGAACTTCACGTTGAACCGGCAGCCCGTCCTTCCGCGCTCACAATCGCTTCGCTCGTATTTATGACAAGCTTTGGAACCTGGGGAATGCCTCAGATGGTTCAAAAGTTCTATGCCGTAAAAAACGAGGACGTTATTAAGAAGGCAACCGTAATTACAACGCTGTTTGCTCTTGTAATCGGTGTATGTGCATACGGTACCGGAATACTGAGCCACGTATTCTTTGACCTGAACACTGTTCCAAAAATGCCCAACGGCAGCATTAACTACGACATGATTATCCCGACACTGCTTTCAACACAGCT
>DBWK01000072.1:325-2935 GCA_002308875.1 Treponema sp. UBA1240 | reverse complement strand
TCAATGATTCTCGTTTCTTCTTCTTCAATAACGATTGACCTTTACAAGGGCTACCTTAAAAAAGACGTTTCGGAAAAAACTTCCGTACTGATGATGCGTGTTTTGAGCGCAATCTTTATAATCGGTTCTTACTTGATTTCAAAAATGCAGATAGGATTTATCGTAACTCTCATGTCGCTTTCATGGGGCGTTCTCTCCGGCGGCTTTATGGCACCGTACATCCTCGGCATTTACAGCAAAAAAATAACAAAGGCGGGCGCTTACGCAGGTCTTTATACAGGTGTTGCAACTGCAATAATCCTTACTATGACTATGGGCGCGGCAAACTCACCGCTGGCTGCTTCAATCGCAATGGTTCTGCCTTTTATCGTAACTCCGGTTATAAGTATGTTTACACCCAAAATTGATCCTGCACTGATAGAAAAAGCTTTTAAATAGCAACAATAATATGGAGAAAAAAATGAACGAAAGTGTTTTATTAGGAGATGAAGCCCTTGCCCTCGGTGCTCTGCACGCCGGGCTTTCAGCCGGATTCGGCTACCCGGGTACTCCTTCAACTGAAATTCTTGAGTATTTGATAGATAATTACGAAAAAAACAACGGTCCGCTTGCACAGTGGTGTTCAAACGAAAAAACCGCGTACGAATCCGCTCTCGGTGTTTCATTTGCCGGCAAGCGTTCGCTTGTAACAATGAAACACGTAGGCTTGAACGTTGCGGCTGACCCTTTTATGAACTCGTCGCTTTTGGGCATAAAAGGCGGTCTTGTTGTAATCGTGGCTGATGACCCAAGTATGCATTCAAGTCAGGGTGAGCAGGATTCGCGCTACTACGCCGACTTTGCGATGATTCCCTGTTTTGAACCTACAACCCAGCAGGAAGCCTACGAAATGATGTTCGACGCGTTTGCGCTCTCCGAAGAAAAACATGTGCCTGTTCTCATGCGCATGGTAACACGTCTTGCACACAGCCGCGCCGTAGTACACGCATTTGACGAAAACAAGCGGCTACCGCAGAACAAGCTTTCAAAGGCAAATAAAACGGAATGGATGCTTCTTCCTGCTCTGGCAAGAAAGAACTATGACAATATGCTTGCAAAACAGAAAGATTTTGCAAAATGGGCGGATACAAACAAGTGGAACAAGCTTGAACTTAACCCTGCCCGCAAAGACCTTGCGATTGTTACAAGCGGCATCGGACGCAATTATTTTCTTGAAAACATTGAAGACTACAAAAAACTCTGCGGCAAGGACGGACTGCCGTCAACGCTGCATATAGGCACACTTCCGCTTCCTAAGGACGCGCTCAAAAAGCTTGCGGACACGGCGGAAACAATCCTTGTTATAGAAGAAGGAATGCCGTTTGTAGAAAAACATCTTGCAGGTTGTTTGCCTCAAAAAACAAAAGTTATAGGAAAGCTTACAGGCCTTCTTCCGCAGAGCGGAGAACTTAATCCCGATTCAGTACGCAAAGCTCTCGGACTTGAGCCGATTAAATCAGCCTCGGATATTTTGGACAAAAACGCCGCTGAAATATGCGCACAGCTTCCGGGCCGTCCGCCGCAGCTTTGCAAGGGATGTCCGCACTTTGACTCATACACCTCGCTCAACATGGCTGCTGAAGAACTCAGAAAGCAGGCCGGAGCGGAAAACGTTGCGGTTTGTGCTGATATCGGCTGTTACGCGCTCGGTGCAGGTGCACCGCTTAACGCAACAGAAAGCATCGTATGTATGGGCGCTTCAATAGGTATGGCGCGCGGTGCTTCGCAGGCAGGTATAAAATATGCGTTTGGCGTAATAGGCGATTCAACGTTCATGCATTCGGGCATGACAAACCTGATAGACTGCATTTCAACACAAACTCCTGTTACCGTTATTCTGCTTGATAATTCAATCGTAGCAATGACAGGCTGCCAGAAAACAATCATTCCGTCCAGCCGTTTTGAACCGCTGGTAAAGGGACTCGGCGTTGAAAGTGACCACGTAAAAGTTCTCGAAACAAATCCCGCAAACCGTGAAAAGAACGCGGAAATAATCCGGCAGGAAGCCGAATACCGCGGCGTTTCGGTTGTCATTATGCGCAGGGAATGTCTGGAAGCTTTCCGTATACGCACAAAGGCCGAAAAAAACAAGAAACTTGCAGAACAAAAAGCAAAATAAAACGAGGTTATTATGAAATATGACATAATTCTTGCCGGTGTCGGCGGACAGGGTGTTCTTTCCATAGCGGCTATCATAGCTTCCGCGGCGATGAAAAGCGGACTTTCCGTACGTCAGTCGGAAGTTCACGGAATGAGCCAGCGTGGAGGCGGTGTTTCCGCACACTTAAGACTTTCCGACACGGTTATTGCATCTGACCTTATTCCGCAGGGCAAGGCCGACATGATTCTCGCTATGGAACCGATGGAAAGCCTGCGCTATTTGCCGTGGCTCGGTGCAAAAGGTGTTCTGCTCACTGCGGCTGAACCTTTTGTAAACATAAACAACTATCCCGAAATCGAGACAATCTACAAAACCATAAACAGTCTGCCGGATTCCCGCATATTAAAAACCGCGGAACTTGCAAAAGAAGCAGGCAACATAAAATGCGAGAACATGGTTCTTATCGGTGC
>DBWK01000072.1:0-277 GCA_002308875.1 Treponema sp. UBA1240 | reverse complement strand
CGCGACAGGTTCGAGAAAAAAGACCCTGCGCTTGTAGAAGCAAATGCAAAAGCACTTGAACTCGGAGCAAAAAAATAAAGGAGTCAGCTGTATCAGGCTGGAAGGATATCATGAAAAAAGAGTTTTCATACTGGGACAAAGAAGCTGAAACAATGAGCCGCGAAACAATAAAGGCTTTTCAGCTGGTTGCTCTAAAAAAGCAGATAACAAATGCGCTCAAAACAACTTTTTACAAGGATCGTCTTGCAAAAGCGGGCATAACCAGTCCTGACGACAT
>DBWK01000100.1:3270-6166 GCA_002308875.1 Treponema sp. UBA1240 | reverse complement strand
TTGAATAACTCTAAAAGGTTTTCAGCTGTTTATCCACATTTACACAGTACATTGAAAATAATAACATCTTTTCCACATTTTTCATACAAAAAAATAACAGTTTTTACTGTTTTTTGAATTCATAAATTTTTCTTTTCAATATATCTATAGTTTGTTTAAGAGACGGATCCGCTTTTATATCTTCTTCTATTTTTTCTATTGAATGCATAACGGTTGTATGATCTCTGCCGCCAAATTCAGCACCTATTTCCGTCGTTGAATATTCCGTAAGTTCTTTTGTTATGTACATAGCAAGCTGTCTTGGAAAAACAATGTTTTTTGTACGTTTTTTTCCTTTTAGATCAACAAATGAAATTGAATTATATTCAGCTACAACTTTTTGAATAGTTTCTATGGAAATATTTCCCTGTTTTGGTGAGCCAAAAGTGTCTTTAAGCTGTTGTTGAGCAATTTCAAGTGTAACATCTTTGCCTATAAGCTCTGAATATGCTATGAGTTTTGTTAATGAAGCTTCCAAATCACGAACGTTTGAAGAAATATTTTTAGCGATTAATTGAACAACTTCTTTAGGAATTTTTACGTTTTTTCCTTCAAGCTTTTTGTTGAGAATAGCCTGTCTGGTTTCAAAATCAGGTGGTGTAAGATCTACATTTAAACCGCGTTCAAATCGGGAACGCAGCCTGTCGGATATGTTTTTTATTTCAGAAAGTGGACGGTCACATGTAAAAACCAACTGTTTGTTTGAGTTATACAAAGCATCAAATGTATGGAAAAGTTCTTCCTGTGTACCGTCTTTGCTTTTGAAAAAGTGTATATCGTCTATCAAGAGAACGTCAGCTTTTCTGTATTTGTTTTTAAATGCAGTCATCTTGTTGTTTGAAATAGACTGTATAAACTCATTAGTAAAGTTTTCAGCGGTTATGTATATTATTTTCATTTTGCCGCCGGACTTTGTAAATATTTCGTTACCGATTGCCTGCATAAGGTGGGTTTTTCCAAGACCAACGCCGCCATAAATTAAAACCGGATTATAGGCTTTTCCGGGATTTTTGGATATTGCAAGTGCTGCGTTATAAGCGAAAGAGTTGTTGTCACCTTTAACAAATTTATCAAAAGTGTATTCCTCTTTTAAAAGAGGATGATGAAAATCCACAGGAGTACTTTCGGAAACAGTATTTTCTGTTTTCTTTTCAGAGGAGGAAGTGGAAGTTGTTTCTTTGATATCTGAAGCTGTAACTTTTGAAATAATTGTTTTTATTCTAATGTCCTGACCTGTAAGTTCAGTCATTTTAGCTTTTAAAACGTTTAAAAAACCGCGTGTTTTTAACTGGTCAGAAAAAAAAGTGGACGGAACAGAAAGTGTAAGTTCATTCTGAGATGAGGAACAATAGTTGATAGGTGCGATCCACATTACAAAGTCTGAATTTTTTCCGTCTTTTTCAAATTCATTTTTTACTTGTTTAATAGTTTCTTCCCAGAAAACACTATAATCAAAAGTTGACATAGAGCTATTATAACTTGTCTTTACTTTTTTTCGCAATACAGATATACTTTTTTTACCTACTTTTATTAAATAACCCGCAGGAAAATAAATGACACCAACATATTCAGCGAATAATATTCAAGTTTTAAAAGGTTTGGAAGCTGTCCGTAAAAGACCCGGTATGTATATCGGTTCAACAGGTCCGGACGGACTTCATCATCTTGTTTATGAAGTTGTAGACAATTCAATTGATGAAGCAATGGCGGGTCATTGTGATTTAGTTACGGTTGTACTTGAAAGAGATGATATTTGCCGTGTTGAAGACAACGGACGCGGTATTCCTGTAGACATTCACCCTACTGAAGGTGTAAGTGCCCTTGAGCTTGTACTGACAAGGCTTCATGCGGGTGGTAAGTTTGACAAAGGTTCTTACAAAGTTTCCGGAGGGTTGCACGGTGTAGGTGTTTCCTGCGTAAATGCGCTTTCAAACTGGATGGAAGCTATAGTTTACAGAGATGGTAAAGAATACCGCCAAAAGTATGCGCAGGGTATCCCACAGACAAAAGTAGAAGAAACAGGAACTTCTGACAAGCACGGAACTGTAATACGGTGGAAAGCTGATAATACGATTTTTACTGAAACAACCACATACAATTACAGCACATTATCAAAAAGGTTAAGAGAACTCGCCTTTTTGAACAGTGGTATAAAAATTGTTTTCCGTGACGAGCGGCTAGAAAATCCAAAAGAAGAAGTTTTTCAATTTGAAGGCGGAATAACACAGTTTGTTCATTATTTGAACGAAGACAAAAAAGTAATACCGGAAGAACCTGTTTTTATAAAAGGCGAAGAAAACGACGTTATTACAGAACTGGCCCTTCAATATACCGATGAATATGCGGAAAACATTTATTCTTATGTAAATGACATAAACACGCATGAAGGCGGCACACATCTTGACGGTTTTAAAAATGCGCTTACTTTCGTATTGAATAAGTTCCTTGAAAAAAACCCTAAACTCCAAAAAAAGCTTGATAAAGACGAAAAGCTCATGGGAGACGACGTAAGAGCCGGATTAACAGCTGTTCTATCAGTAAAAGTTCCTGAGCCTCAGTTTGAAGGTCAGACAAAAACAAAACTTGGAAATACAGAAGTGCGTACTATTGTAGATGCACTGACCAAAGAAAAGCTCACGTTGTATTTTGAGCAGAATCCAAAAATCATAGAAGCCATTCTCGAAAAAAGCCTGAACGAAGCAGCTGCCCGTATTGCCGCAAGAAAAGCAAAAGAAAACACAAGAAAAAAGTCCATGTCAGACGGCTTTGGAATGCCTGAAAAATTGGCAGACTGTTCATTGAAAAACCCTGAGCTTTGCGAAGTTTACATAGTTGAGGGAGATTCTGCGGGTGGTTC
>DBWK01000100.1:3088-3219 GCA_002308875.1 Treponema sp. UBA1240 | reverse complement strand
ATGCTCAACGTAGAAAAAGTTCGCCCCGAAAAGGTCATGAACAACGACAAGCTAGAACCAGTAATTGCTAGTTTGGGAACAGGATTTGGCAAAGATTTTGACATAGAAAAGCTGCGCTATCATAAAATCAT
>DBWK01000100.1:1458-2998 GCA_002308875.1 Treponema sp. UBA1240 | reverse complement strand
ATCTTGCAATGCCGCCTTTGTTCAAAGTTCAGGTAGGAAAAAAAGAACCGGTTTACGTATATTCGGAAGAAGAACGGGATGCTGTTCTTGAATCACTTGGAGATTTGCGCGAAAAAGCAGATGTACAGAGGTACAAAGGTCTTGGTGAAATNNATGGACGGAAAACAGCTTTGGGAAACCACAATGGATCCCGCCCACCGCAAAATGCGTGTTGTAACAATACCGGACGCAATTGCCGCCGACAAAATCTTTACAGTCTGCATGGGCGAAGAAGTTGAACCCCGCCGCCGTTTTATAGAAGAAAACTCCAGCTACGCAAATTTGGATATTTAATAACAATTTCGCAATACTTTTTTGGTTAATACCCTTAACGGAAACATTTTGGAGAGTACCCTTAACGGTCTCCTAGGAGAGTCCTTTAAACATTGCTTGGATAATCCGTTAACATAGCTTGGAGAGTCTGTTAACACAGCTTGGATTGTTCGTTCTCCAAGCAGGATAAAACCATAACTTTAATGCAACTCGTTACATTATGTGATACTCTTTTTACGTACCGTAGAAGGAGATTTTTATGCCGAAAATTACTTTACCAATCCTCGAAACAGAACGACTTATTTTGCGCCCACTAACTGTAGATGACTGCGACGCGGTTTTCAAATGGACCGGTGACCCGCGCGTAAATAAATATATGATTTATCCGCTTTACAAAAGCGTAGACGAAGCAAAACCTTGGATAGAAACTCTGTACGAAGATAAAAAGAAACTGGATTACGGTTTTGTTCTTAAAAAGAACAACGAGTTGATAGGCAGCGGCGGACTTTATTATCACGAGGATATAGATGTGTGGAGCATCGGATATAACATCGCTTATGACCACTGGCATAACGGATACACTCCGGAAGCAATAAAAAGAATTCTCGAATACGCACAAAGCAAATATGATGTGCATGTTCTTGCCGGAACATTTGCAGTAGATAACAAAGGTTCCCGCCGTGTAATGGAAAAACTAGGAATGAGATTTTACGAAGACACCGAATACACCAAGCTTGACGGCAGCGAAACATTCAAGGCAAAAACTTATAGGAAAGTGTTTTAGTTATTTATACTTCAATTGCAATAAGAATACTGTAAACTAAAAACAACCGCCTTCTACCTAAAGACTAAAATTGCAAAAAGTTGTATAATAAAATGATTTTTAAAAATTGTACTGGAGAAGGTAGATAATGGAAGAAATCGTAACACCGGAAGGCGGAGCTTTAATCAAAATCCCGATAGAGGACGAAGTAAAACAGGCCTATATTGACTACTCGATGTCGGTTATTGTTCAACGTGCCCTGCCTGATGTTCGCGACGGACTAAAGCCTGTTCACCGCAGAATTATGTATGCTATGGACACGCTGCATCTTACAAGCGGCGGCAAAACCAAAAAGTGTGCTACGATTGTCGGTGAAGTTTTGGGACACTACCATCCGCACGGAGATGCCTCCGTTTACGATGCATTGGTTCGACTTGGACAAGATTTTGCACAGCGCTATACTAC
>DBWK01000100.1:0-1442 GCA_002308875.1 Treponema sp. UBA1240 | reverse complement strand
CCACAGGGAAACTTTGGTACAATCGCAGGCGATCCTCCTGCAGCCTACCGTTATACAGAAGCAAAAATGTCAAAAATCACGGAAGAAATGACGGTTGATATCAACAAAGATACTGTTGATATGACACGAAACTTTGACGATACTTGCGACGAACCAGAGGTTCTTCCCGCAAAGTTCCCGTTTCTTCTTTGTAACGGAACAACCGGTATTGCCGTTGGTATGGCAACGAACATGCCGACCCACAACCTGCGAGAAGTTGCGGACGCAATCTGTGCTTATATTGACAACAAAGAAATTTCAATTGAAGAGTTAATGCAATACATTAAAGGGCCTGACTTTCCGACAGGCGGCATAATTTACGGCAGAGACGGAATTAAAAAAGCATATACGACAGGACGTGGAAAAATAACAATCCGCTCAAAGTTTACGATTGAAACGGACAAACACGGCCGCGAATCAATAGTTTTTACAGAAGTTCCTTACGGTGTAAACACTACAAACATTATCCGAAGAATAAAAGAACTTGTACGCGACAAGCAGATTGACGGTGTTTCTAACGCTAACGATGAATCTTCCGACAGAACTGGAATGCGACTTGTTGTTGATTTAAAAAAAGGCGCTGTTACAAAAATTGTTTTGAACCAACTTTTTTCAAAAACAGAACTCCAGTCAAACTTCGGCGTTATAAACCTAGCTCTTGTTCCTCAGGAAAAGCAGGGGACAGTCCGCTATGATGAACCGGGGCTTCTTACTCTTCCTAAAACCTATCTAAAACCGGAAGTTCTCAACTTAAAGCAGCTGATACAGCATTTTGTAAATCACCGCGATGAGGTTATCACAAGAAGGTCAATATATGATTTGAAAGTTGCAAAACACCGTATGCATATATTGGAAGCTTTGATTACGGCAATTAATAATATTGACGAAGTTATCAAGATTATCAAAGCGAGCCGTGATACAGAAGACGCCAAACTTCAGCTGGAAAAGAGATTTAATTTTGACGATGAACAGGCTCAGGCAATCGTTGATATGCAGCTTAAACGCCTTACACATTTGCAGATTGAAGATCTCGAAAAGGAAATAAAGGAACTTCAGACCTGGATAGATTATCTTGAAGATTTGCTTGCTCATCATGAAAAAGTTCTGCAGAAAATAAAAGACGAAACAATTGAAATAGCAAGAAAATACGGCGATGACCGCCGGACCGACATTGTAGCAGATGAAATAACGGAAATTAATATTGAAGACATGATTAAGAAAGAAGAAGTTGTTATTCTTATTTCTAATTTGGGTTATATAAAGAGAATTTCCGCTTCAGCATACAAACGACAGGGACGCGGCGGTAAAGGTTCAAACAGTGCCAAACTTGTTGAAGACGATTTTATAAACAAGATATTTATTGCTTCAACGCACGATTATGTAACGTTTATTACTAACGAAGG
>DBWK01000033.1 GCA_002308875.1 Treponema sp. UBA1240 | reverse complement strand
GAGAACTAATAACCATATAAACAAAAAAAATGGCGGGAAAACACCCGCCATTTTTTTATCATAAGAGATTAATAATCATTCGTTCTCCAGGTATAGTCTTCAAGACCTTTTACACCGTTTATGCCGATTTTAGAGGTAAAAGCATTGTAATCGCCGTCATACGCAATCCAGAAATGGAATATAGGACCTTCTTTTGTTTTGATTACATATTCTTGTCCATGACCATATGAACGGCCTTTGTCTTCCTCGAGGTAATAATAATCAACAGAAGAAATAGTGTAATTGATTGTCTTGTTTGTTGAATTGATTTTCATGCCGCTTGCCATATTTTTATAATCAACTACCGCGTCTTTCCATTCAAAGGTAAGTTCTGCTTTTTTCGCGTCAAGGTTAAATACCCAGTGTACATAGCTGGCGCCTATATCACCATCATCAGTGTCAACGGTAATTATTTGGCTGCCGTTTGAAGAATTGGTCTTATTGTATTTAGAAGCATTTCTTTCCGATTTATAAATGATTCCAGAATCACCCTTGGATTTATTAACCTGCTCATAAAGCTTTTTTACTTCCTTACCTCTTTCGTTTATTTCGTTAATACTTAAATTGCTTGTCTCGGAAGCAATATTATCGGCAGAAGCTCCAAGTCTGCTGTAAAGCTCTGCTAAATCATCATCACCGTATGAATAATCATTGCTGCCGGAATCAACAGAAAAAGATGAATCATAGTTTTCAAGTTCATCCATTGCCTTGAGCACAGCCTTTGAGTTAGCGGATACAACGTTGTAGTCTTTTTGATTGAGATTTTTCTTTAAGTCGCCGAGAGGGTCAATTTTCATAAACTTCATAAGTGCTTTTGACTCTTCATCAAGCTCACTTTCCGCCTTAAGCACAGCCGCGCTCTGAACAATCATCTCGTATTTTTCGATGCAGTTTGAGCCGGAAATACCGTTTTTCTGAAGTATGCTTTCAACCTTGTCTTTTGCTTTCATTGAAGAAGAGAATGTGGTGTTTTCATCTACTCCAATTTTTTTAAATTCTTTCTGAATTGTTACGCAGTTTTTTGCCCAGTTTTTAACATCACTGTCGGTCAGTCCGACAGATTTGGCGTTTTGTGCAAATACAGCAGCAGTCAAAATAATCATCACGCACAAAATAAAAAACTTCTTCATCTTTTTTCCTCCAAAAAGGGCCGGCATGCCGTCAGCCCAAAAAGTTTATTGAACTTTTATAATATACCACGGTTTTCAGGAATTTGCATACATAAAAATTCAAACATATGAGGAACAAGGATTATGTATAAAAATTGCGCCGAATTCGGCTTATAAAAAAAGACCCCGAATCAAATTCGGAGCCTTTTTTTCGAATGTAGTGAAGCAAACAATAAACTGTTTATTCTTGAATAGGAAGGTCTTCGTTTGTTACACCGTCTTTCTTTGCGCATGTTTTACAAAGAAATTGCTTATCTGCATAAAAAGCCTGTGCAACTTTACCTTCAATTATTTCTTTTGAATTCTTAAGATAACCGCAGTCTTCGTGTGAGTGGTACACTTTTGCTCCCTGTGTATAGTAAATTGTAGTGTTCTGGAAATATGTTTCGGCAAGTGCGAGACCTTTTTCATTTATCTCCCGAACACGAACATCAGCAGAAGTAGGAATTACTACTTGGCTAGGAGCATTTTGATTTTTTTGTGAAGCTTTTTCATTCTCGGCGATCTTATCATTAGTTTTGCGTTTTACCGAATCAGAGCCAACTACCTTTATCAGGCCGCTGGAGGCGTGGAGATCAAGTTCGGGACCGCCTTTGCCCATCTTGTCTCTGCCGCTTTTACCGTGTATTCCCGTGATGGTGTTGCTGTAGTTTCCTGAACCGCAGGAGTAAATTATGTCGCAGTCAGCGTCTTTAGGCATCTCAACCTTAATAGTGCCGGAGCTTGAATGTATGGAACTGTCGCTTGTGAGCGGCGTGTTGAGTTCCGCCTTGATTGTACCGGAGCTTGTTTTGAGGTTGAGTCTGCCGTAAGAGCCTGAAACACGAACCGTTCCGCTTGAAACCCTGCAGTCAAGATTCTTTGAGTTGCAGTCGTCAAATGCAATCGTGCCGCTGGAAGATTCCGCCGACACATCGTTAAAACTGCCGTCCGATACCTTTATAGTGCCGCTTGTGGTACTGAAATCAGCTGACTTACAACTTACGTCTTCTGCATTAATCGTTCCGCTGTGCAGGCTTATCCGCAGTCTGTTGCAGTCAAAGTTATGCGGCACGTATACAACAACTCCGTGTTTTCCAAAGTCAAGACCCATTCCAAAATTACTTTCTTCATAGATTGTAAGGGTTCCGGATTCAAGTTTCGTAATAGGAGTGCTTCTTTTGGAGCCGAAAAGTTCAACCTTAACTTCGCGGTCACTTCCTCTCTTTACGACTGCATCGCTGGATGAAAGTTCAATGTTGATAGCATCAATCCCGTTTGCAGGAAAGGTTTTTACCTCATCAGGTTCCGCAAAATCCTTTGTACCGAATGAGAACATTTTGAATGAACTGCCTGCAGAATCCCTGATTCCAAAAATAAGCATGCACGTAAGAACAAGTGCGATGATAACCCAAATTACCGCCATTAGTATATTTCCTTTCATGTCTTTTCCTTAATCGTTGTTAATTTTGTCCATTTCTTCATCAGTGGTATCAAAGAAGACATAGAGAGCATTTTTTACGGCAACAGCAATCAGCCATATAATCCAGGTGATTCCCCATCTGCCGGTGTAAAAGCTCAAGCCGAGATAAATGATGATAACGATTGACCAGTAAAGCTGCATAAATGCGGTAAGCTTTTTTAAGTTTTTGTTGGAACCTGTGTATTCGGCAGGCATAAATCTGTTTTTGGTCATAATATACTGCGAAACATCCTGTGGCATACTCATGTGTGTGTAAACAAGCAGACCGACTCCACCCGCAATGCAGATAAACATAGCAATAACACCCATAGCACCGAACAGTGCAACCTTTTCGGGGGCAAGAAAAGCGCTGATTCCGCCGAATCCTATTACACAAACAATGCCGCAAAAGAAAAGGCAGATGCTCAGTGATGTGTTTTTTGCCCTGAATCTGCGGTATGTGTCAATTTTTTCCTTTAGTTCAAGTTCCGGTTCAAGTGTTTTTAAAAGTTCGTCAATGTCGCCCAAATCTGCAAGAGAATCAGTGTAAGCCTGATTTTCGGATTTGCCTTCGGCAATGTGGGCTTCAAAATGGTCGTTGAGGTTGGAAAGAATTTCTTCTTTAAGTTCACGAGCCTTTTTTGTGTTAGGAATCCCTTTGAATAATACGTCGACATAGTTTTTGATTTTTGAATTCATTTTCTCCTCCTGCATTATGCCGTTATAAGTTTTGACATCATAGATTGTATTTTTTCCCAATCATCCATGTTTTCCAAAAAAGCAGCCTTGCCCTGATCCGTAATGGAGTAGTAGCGCCGTCTTGCTCCGGAATTTTCATCTCCCCAGTAGGAAGTAATCAGACCGTTTTCTTCAAGCCTGCGGAACGAGGTATAAAGCGTGGCTTCCTTAAATTCCAGCTGCTTTTCGCTCAGTTCACTTATGGCTTTGTTGATCTGATATCCGTAGCTGTCTGCTTTGTTCAACTGCGACAGAATAATTGTGTCGGTCAGTCCTCTTAAAATATCAGAATAATTAAGCATGAGTTTTTATAGCATGATATACATCATCTGTCAAGGTATCTTGAAATAAAAAATATATTTTTTTCTGAAATATATAAAATCACAAAACTGCTAGAATCTTCTTAACGGACATTCCGAAAGCTTGATTTTGTCGCAGAGAGAAGGCGTGCCGGTCGTTTCAAAATAATCGGCTAATACTTCCTTTGTAACGCGCGCCTGCGGTCCTATGCAGATTTCTTCAAACAGATCTGGGTAGTTTTTGCCGAGTTTTTCGCACTCATTTTTGAGTTTTAATATGTAGTATTTTTTGATGTTCGTTTCTTCAACAAAAAAATGAGGTTCGCCCAGATAGTTGCCACTCTCGCCCGGCAGCGAAACAAGCCGGTATTCTTTTTCGCTTATAAACGAAGGATGCTTAAAAAGCGGTGAACTTGAAACAAGGCGGCTGAACGTTCCGCGGATTTTTTCGGGTGCGGGGCGGCTCGTTATAAGCTCCGCAAGTTCTTTTACAATTTCAAGGTCGTCGCAGTTTTTGGAATAGTTTACCTTGTAAAGGGGAGTGTGAGCCGCTTCTCCGATGAGCGAAAGCAGTTCGCCGTTAAAAGCAATGCACACGCCCATGCCGTTCTTTGCGTACCGCGCCCACTGCGAAGCGTCGTCCGCATACTCGCTGAAGCAGGAAGCGTAGCTCGAAAGTTTGTCAAAATCCTTGAGGTTCTCGGCGAACAGTTCTTCCACCTTGTCCTCATACTGCGCAGAAAGCTGTTTTTTAACGGCAATTTTCAGCTCGTTTATAAAGTACATCATTTCCTGACTGTCGTTCATGCGCCTCAGGTTCCAGAGCCAAATCTCTCCGTTAGTAATAATTCCACGCATTGCGTTAAAATCAGTGTAGTGATACAGCCTCTGCACATTC
>DBWK01000034.1:7971-8153 GCA_002308875.1 Treponema sp. UBA1240 | reverse complement strand
TCTGTGTAGCCGTTCAGTGTGGAATAGCCCAGGACCACATCCTGTTTGAGACCTGTTTTTGAAGGAACGATTATGCTTGTGATTACACAACCAAAATCCGTTACCGAAAAAGACATGTTGTCATTAGAAATTGTGTAGATGCTTACTTTTTCCCCGGTGGACAAAGTACCAAAATCTTCGCG
>DBWK01000034.1:1843-7876 GCA_002308875.1 Treponema sp. UBA1240 | reverse complement strand
GCAGCCGGAGCTAAAACCGATTCTTCTTACCGCAAATCATTCACTTCTTTTTTTGCGCATAATGTACATAACGATTATTTAAAACACAATGAATCCTCAAAACAGGAAAAACAATCTGTGCCGGCTGAGCTGTACAAAGATTTTTTCAGGCTCGGAGTTGTGCCGGGTTCTACATTTGAAACATGTCGCGAAGCATACAAAAATCTGCTCAAAAAGCATCACCCCGACCGTCACAGCAGAACCACCGAAATGATGAACGCCGCAACCGAAATAACCTCCTGTATAAACGCATCTTTTCAGAGAATAAGCTTCTGGTTCAAAACCGGAAAAGTAGACGAGTAAAAAAATCCAACCGGTTTTTCTACAAAAAGTATTGTAATAAAGAACTCAAACAGATAAAATCAACCAAAAAGGATTTGGTATGATTGCTGTATTGGTAAACTGCGCAAGCGTTATTGCAGGTTCGCTTGTGGGATTGATTTTCTGCAAAAAAATTAACGACAGCCTTTCGGATATTGTTTGTTGCGGTGCCGGCGTTGTTACGATGGTTATCGGTTTTCAGATGGCTTTTCAGTACAAGAGCATTGTAATTCTGGCACTTTCGGTTATTATGGGCGGCATTATTGGAAGCTGGCTTGATATTGACGGTAAGATTCTTGCGCTCGGAAAATTCCTCGAAAAGAAATTCGGAAAAAAAGAAGAACAGAACAGCAAACAGAATTTTGCGTATGCGTTTCTCAATTCTTCAGTGCTTTTCTGCGTAGGCGCAATGGCAGTTCTCGGCTCATTCAATGCGGGAATCAACAAAGATTATACACTGATTTTTACAAAGTCCATACTTGACGGCTTTATGGCGATTGTGTTTGCTGCCGCCATGGGTATAGGAACGGCTTTTTCGGCAATTACGGTTTTTGTTTATCAGGGCTTGCTCACACTCTGCTCCACATGGATTGCCCCTTATGTTACGGAAGAAATGCTCACGGAACTTTCAGCAGTCGGCGGTGCCGCCATTGTAATGATTGGAATGAACCTGCTCAAACTGCGCACGATAAAAACCGCAAACTACCTGCCGGCAATCATCCTTGCCGTCGTATTTGTTATAATAAAGAACGCATTCATCCCGGGATAAGAATAACAATAATCAATTACAGTGATATAAAAAAAAGCAGGAGATTTTCTCCTGCTTTTTTGTGTCCGTAGTATCAGTTCCTACTCTGTAGGGCGCTTTTTAAGCTTTTTGCTGGCAACGACTGCCTGTCCTTCACCAACCTGCTGTTCCATCATTGCGCGTACCTTAAGCGGCAGACCGAACAATGTGATAAAGCCCTGTGCGTCCTTGTGGTTGTAAAGGTCGCCGGTTGTAAATGAGGCAATGCTTTCGTTGTAAAGGCTGTATTTGGAGTAGCTGCCCGCGCCGCGGATTGAACCCTTGTAAAGCTTGAGATTTACCCAGCCTGTACAGGTTTCCTGTGTCCGGTCGATAAACGCCATACATGATTCCATCAAAGGTGTGAACCATTTGCCGTCATAAATCAAATCGCTCATTTTGAGAGAAACCTGCTGCTTAAAGTGGTATGTGTCTCTGTCAAGGCAGAGATGATCCATCATTTCGTGAGCGGCATAAAGAATTGCACCGCCGGGAGTTTCGTAAACACCACGGCTCTTCATTCCTACGCAGCGGTTTTCGCAGATGTCTACAAGACCAACACCGTTTCTTCCTCCAATTTTGTTAAGTTCGAGAAGAAGATCCAGAGGCTTCATTTTTTTGCCGTTTAAGCCTACAGGAATACCTTTTTCAAATTCAATCTTAACGTATTCGCCGCTTTCGGGTGCTTTTTCGGGAACGGTTGTAAGCTGGAGCATGTGTTCCCAGTTCGGTTCGTTCTCGGTTTTTTCAAGTTCAAGACCTTCGTGGCTNNCTCAAGTGCCAGATGTTCTCGTCGCGGCTGTATGACTGGTCTTTTTTCATAGGAACTTCAAGACCGCGGTCTTCAAGGTATTTGATTTCGGCATCGCGGCTGTCCATGTTCCATTTGTCGTCACGCCATGCGGCGATTACGCGCAAATCGGGAGCAAAAGCTTTTATTGCAAGTTCAAAGCGAATCTGGTCGTTACCCTTTCCGGTAGCTCCGTGGCAGATTGCAACAGCTTTTTCCTGTCTTGCATATTCAACAAGGATTTTCCCGATTAAAGGACGGGCTGTTGAAGTTCCGAGCAGATATTTGTCTTCGTAAACACAGTTTGCTTTTACTGCCGGAAAAATGTAGTCCGTTATATATTCTTCGCGTGCATCTACAACATAGCATGCGGATGCACCTGTCTTTAAGGCACGGTCTTTGATTTTTTTCCAGTCATCGCCTTGTCCAACGTCGATACAAACGGCGATAACGTCATAATCATAGTTTTCTTTTAACCACGGAATGATAACTGTAGTATCAAGTCCGCCTGAATAAGCCAGAATAACTTTGTCTTTCTTTGCCATATTTACCTCTGTAAAATTTGCATAAATATGTAAATATTGTAATGTTTTGATAAAGTTTATTCAATCAGTTACACTAAAAGCGGCCGCGGCAGATTCTGAAACCTGTGTAAGAGGAACGGATTTCGGGCTTCTGGCAGTCGCGGAATGTGGCGGTGCATTGCTGCGGATTTGAATTCCAGCATCCGCCCCTGATTACTCTCTGTGTTCCGCTTTCGGTTCCTTTAGGATTGTGCTGTTCGCCGGTTCTGTAAACTCCATAATAATCCCAGCACCATTCGGAAACATTTCCGCACATGTCAAAAAGACCGGCTGCGTTAGCCTCAAGCTTTCCGCATTCGTGGCTCTGACCGGCGGAATTTGTGCTGTTCCATACGCTGCCTTCGGCGGAAACAGCCTGTTTGCCGTCGCTTGTGCCTGAACCGGCAGCAAATTCCCATTCAGATTCAGTAGGCAGTCTGTATCCGTCTGCCTGTGTATTCCATGTTACGGTTTTTCCATTGATTGAATACGCCGGAGTAAGTCCTTCCATCATGCTGAGACGGTTGCAGAATTCGACCGCTTCAAACCATGTTACCTGCTCGACAGGCATGTCGGGATTTTTGGAATAACTTGGATTTGACCCCATAACGTTTTCAAACTGTTCCTGGGTTATTTCTGTGCGCGAAATTGAAAATCCATTTAAAGATACAGTATGTGCGGGTTTTTCGGTGTTTGTTCCGTTGTTGTTTCCCATAAGGAACGAGCCGCCCGCAACGGAAACCATCGGAATCTGTACCGTATTCTGCTTTTTGTCGGGTATGATGTAAAGCGTATATACGCCCGATGTGAATGAACCGGAACTCATGCGCCAATAATAAAAACCACTGTCGGGTTTTGTGTTTACACGGAATGATGAGCCTTGAATCGTTTCATCGGCAACAATCTGTGTAAACTGCGGATCTGTAGAAATTTGGAGCCGGTTTGGCAGCGGAATGTTTGTGTCTACCGAAAAGACCGTTGACAAAAACTGTGTCTGCGTAAAAGAGCTGTCGGGAGCAGGGGAGAGCACCTTGTAGAAAGGAGCTTTGCCGAGTGTATATAGCGAAGAAATTTCTGATGCAGGTGAATCCTTTCCGTCCGAATCCTTGTAGCTTATTCCCCAGTACCATTTTTTGCCGTCAGAAAGACCGGTTTTTCCGGGTGTGATTGAATAATAGTTCTGTTCCGTTTCTGTGGTAAAAACAGGATTTGACAGTTTGGGATTATCGGCAATGGTGAGTGTGTATGTTTTTGCGTCAGTTCCTGCTGACCAGCTGAAAATTACAGGCTGTCTTCCGTTTGCGGTAAAGATTACGTCTTCATCGGCTGGTTTGAGCAGTTTGACTGCTTTAAGCGATACGCCGCCTTTTACAGCAAAGCATGCGGGTTCCGTCTCGTCCAGCATGTAGAGCATTGTATCAGAATAGCATGGCTTTACCTGCCAGTACCATAATCCTTCTTCAAAGCCCGAAATATTGGCGTAAGTGTCCTGTGTTTTGTGCAGAACAAGCGGATTAGACATTTCGGGATTGTCAGAAACAGTAAGTTCGTAACCTTCAGCAAGCTCGTCCTGCGTCCATGAAAAACGAAGTGTTGCTTTTGATGACTTGAGCGTATATGTTACGTTCTGCAGCGGCTGCAGCTTGCGAATCGGCATTACGGTCTGCACACTGATTGTTCCGCTTGTGGTATGCGTATCAAGCGGATTTCCGTCTGCATCTGCCGGTGAAGCTCGCCAGTAAATTACCCTTGTAGGCAGGTCAAAAACTGTGGATTCGGCACCCGAAACAACACGTGATTCATACGGATAAACAAAGTTTTTGTCGTATGCAAGTTCTATTTTGGTTTTTGTATCTTTGGAATAATTGTAGTTTTTCCAGACAAATTCTATCTGGGCGTTTTCATCTGACTTTTTAGCAATTTTTTGAACAGGCAGCGGAGAAAGCATAATTATTGCAGGATCTTTTGAAGGCAGACCGTCCGCTCCCATTACAAGCTGCGAACCGGCGTTTACAAGGACTATAGAACCGTCAATTTTGCTCTGTCTTACGCTTCCTTCCTGTACAGAAAGGCTGATTTTTTTTACGGTTGCCGTGGTTGCGTCAATCTGCTTATTCTTGGAAATAACTTTTATGGTCGGTGCAACAGCTTCTACATTCATTGAAACAACGGAGCCTTTTTCAACCTCAAGAACTTCGTTGCCGGCTGTAAGCGTAATTTTTTCGGCGGCTTTAAGCGAAACGTTTCCTGATGTTATTTTTAGCCGCATAGTTTCTTCTTCCGGCAGAATCTCGATTAAACTGTCCTGCGACATATTAAGAACCGCACCCGAATTGAATGTAATAACCGCTTCGGAGTAAGATGCGGTTCTTACAAAATCGCCTGTATAAAGCGGTGAAGACGGGCGCAGCATATCCCAAACAAGTCTGTCTCTGAACCGGCGCTGAACGGATTTTACCTTGCTTGTAAGTTCGGCTACCGGCTGAATATCGTTGCGTCTGTTTACCCTGTAAACGTCGGCAAAATAGCCGAACAGACAGAAAAAGATTCCCGCAAGGCAGATACAGATTACTATTATGTCTTTTTTATCCAATATTGTACTTTTTTTCTTCTTCATCAATATCCACTCCTGACAGGTCAGGTTCCTTCATGCCGAGCTTTTTGCGCAGTTCCTTTAATGTTTTGCACTGTTCGGCGTTGTCCAACAATCCGTCCGCAGACTGCTTAAGTGCTACGGGTGCGTAAAGCTTAACAGCCTTTTTCTTTCCTTTAACGTGGAAAGAAGGCATTTTTTCCGCAACTACATATTCCTTTATGAGCTTGTATGTATTTTCTGTAATAAGAATGTCGGTTGAAAGCTGCTTGTTGATTGATTCAATGCGTGACGCAAGGTTTACTGTGTCGCCGATTACGGTATATTCCATTCTTTCGTGAGAACCTACCTGTCCGGCAACAACTTCGCCGCTGTTAATTCCGCAGCCTGTATGAATAGGTTTGAGTCCTTGTTTGACCCGCGTCTGGTTGTATTCGGTAAGCGCATTACGCATAAGGAATGCGGATGTTACAGCCGCAAGGGCATCGTCTTTGGGAGATGCCGAGCTGTTCGGCGCGCCCCATACCGCCATTATTGCATCGCCGATGAATTTGTCTACACAACCGCCCGTTTTTGTTATGCACTCAACCATGATTTCGAGAAAATCGTTGAGAAATGTTACAACTTCGTCCGGCTGTAGTTTTTCGGAATATTCGGTAAAATTGCGGATATCGGTAAAGAATATGGTAATAAAACGGTTTTCGCCGCCGAGCTGCAACTCGCCTTTCATGGCTTTTTCAGCAATCTGACGGTTTGTAAAGCGGCCGAATGATTCTTTGAGGCGTTCACGTTCTTTTAGTCCGTGGCTCATATTTACAATGCTGTCGGAAAGAACTTCAAGTTCGTCTTTTGTCCGTACATCCGGTTCAACGTCGTAATCACCCTGTTCTATTGCATTGACGGTTTCTTTTAGCCGTGAAACCGGCATACTTATTGTTTT
>DBWK01000034.1:0-1795 GCA_002308875.1 Treponema sp. UBA1240 | reverse complement strand
ATGTTGCGTCTTGTTGCTGTCTTGAGGGCTTCAAATACTATTTCATCATTTATGGTTGTGATAACAACAGCTTCTCCGCCGAGCAGACGGCAGAACGAAGCAAAAATCTCGTGTCCGTATTCTGTGTATACAAACTGCCGCTGTCTGCCGGAACTTTCGGAAAGTATTTCAAAAATTGCGCTTTCTCTAATACTGTCGCCGTTTTTTATTGAATCCAAATCCGACGAAACAAGAATATCGCCGGAGCTGTTCACAAGAACAGCTTTGTTTGTACCGCTGCCGAACGAGTCGGTGAGTGCGGCGGGATCAAAAAGAATCATTACGGCTGTGTTTGTATTGTTAAGCTGGAGCGGAACGAACAGAGCCAAAAGTTGTGTTTCAAAGGTCGGATAAGCGTTCAAAAGGACTGATTCGCCGTTTTCCGCTTTTTCAATGGATTCGTGATTTTGTTTTTCGTATTCTCTTAAGTGTTCAAGGTCAAATCCGTTGGAATAGAAAAAATTGTTGTTTATAAGTTCTAAAAATCCCGGTGCAAGAATTGCCGCAATGGTGCGGTCTGTCTCGAATACTGATTCTGATACTGTGGATTCGTTCTCTGAATTGTTGATTAGGTTTATGATAAAAGTTGTGTTTGTTATTATTGAGTTAAGGAATATTTCCGCTTCCGAGGCGGAATGCGTGTTGAGGGAAAAATTATTGTTTTCTGCGGTAACTCTTACGTCATTGCGTATTACGGCGGTAATAAGGAACGTTGTCGTTGCAAGGGATATAAGAATGATTGCCGTAATAATTGTAATGAGTTTGACCGCAATCGGAAAAAATGTTTTTTTCGTCATATCGGAATAAAAAAAGTACGATCGAAAGATCGTACTTTCTGTTAGTCGGAACGACAGGATTTGAACCTGCGACATTCTGCTCCCAAAGCAGACGCGCTACCAGCTGCGCTACGTTCCGTATTTATGGAATAATATTATCGGAATGAGAGGCTTTAGTCAACCCTTTACTTACGGCGGCCGTTACGCAGATATTCTATTTCTTCCCAGTGAAAGTCCAAATCCCACAGCTTGAACCAGGGCTTTATAGGAAAGTGCCGTAACGAATTATGCGAGGCAATCTCCGCCGGCAGGTCTTCAACCTTTGATTTTGTGAGGTACGGCTCGGAGAGTGAGAGCAGGCTTCCGTTGTGCGAAACATAAAGAGGAAATGTTCTGTCATCATCCTGCATGATTGTTATGGTATCGCCGTTTACGCTGTACGGATATTTTGAAAAATAGCGGACTTTTGTTCCTCTTCCTGTAACACAGGTGTAAACCGTATCGCCAATCATCAAAAACTTGTCGATTTCAAATGAAAAATCGCCGTCTGTAACGGTTGCCGCTACTTTGTCGTAAGGAACGTCGGCGCGCCAGTATCGTAAAAAATAAACGTCGGTATTCGTAAAATAATAGGAAGTTACTTCCCGCTGGTCGTGCGGAACGGCAAGTTCTATTGTGTCTACGTTGCCGCCGGCACGCCAGTAGCCGTAAAGCGGCGATGTTTTGTGCAGTTCGTCGGTTTCGTCAGATTCCAAAAATGCGCTTCCGTAGCAGAAAAAATCCAGAAACAGTTTGTCGTTTATTACGCAAATAGGGTGGGGCAATGTTTTTTTTGAATTCGAATACTTGATGCGCAGTACCGTTTCGCCGCTTTCGCCTGTGGTAAGCCCTGCCCTTAATGTGTCGGTTTCATCGTAGTAGAAACGGTAAAAAGGTTTGAGAATAAAAGAGATTTTGTCAGTATTAAAAAGAAGAAAACG
>DBWK01000014.1 GCA_002308875.1 Treponema sp. UBA1240 | reverse complement strand
TCTTTTGTTACGAAAAGGATGTTTGCACCACCAGTTTCTTCTATATATGTGTGTGTAGCAGGGTCGGTGTACATATTCTCTGCAAAACCGCACTTGTGAGCATCTACGATGTTGTAAAGGCTCATTGCGTAGTTAAGACCGGCTTTAATATCGCCTGTTCCGTGCGGAGCGGCGCGGTCAAGGTCTGAAAGACGCACTGTAATCGGTTTTACGCCGCCTTTGAAATACGGACCAACCGGTGTAACAAGAATGCGGAACTGATATTCGTCCGCTGGTTTTACTCCGATTACCGGGCTTGAACCGAACATATACGGGCGGATATAAAGCGTTGCGCCTGTTCCGTAAGGAGGAACGTAATCTATGTTGGCTTTTACTGTTTCGATAACAGCCTGGACGAACTTTTCTTTTGGGAATACAGGCATTTCAAGGCGGCGGCAGGAGTTTTCCATGCGCTCGCCGTTCAAGTCCGGGCGGAACGTAACGATTCTTCCGTCCTGTGTTGTGTAGGCTTTGAGTCCCTCAAAACAAGTCTGCGCATACTGCAGAACGCCCGCGCACTCAGAAATAACAACTTTGTCGTCATCTGTAAGGGCTCCATTATCCCATGCGCCGTTTTTGAAGTTAGCTACGTATCTTTTTGCTGTCTTTATGTAGCCAAAGGAAAGGTTTGACCAGTCGAGATCAACTTTGCTCATTTTTTTGCCTCCTATTGATAAAACGCGATTTGTGCGACCCGGATTTTGCGCGTCGCAGTGGTTTTCGCGCGAGTGACTTGGTTCGTGAGTCATTTAATTCGCGAGCAATCGCGAATGACCTGACCCATGAGTGACTTTACTAATACTTAATAATCTTAAACCATATTAAAAATTCTTGCAAGTGGAAGAGAAAATAATGAATATGATGCGGTATATGGCAATCAAGAATTGAATAATTCGAATATAAAGAAATATAGAATATAACTAAACGAAATCTTAAGTTTTTTTGAAAAATTTTTTCCTTCATAAGAAATTCGAATTACGATATGTTAGAATAAAGTATGAAGAGCTCAGAAACATCGAAAGTAGTTTTTTAGTTCTATTTTTTTATTTGGAACATATGTTCCGTATTGTTTTTTCGGAGGTTAATTAATAATGAAAAAACTTAGTTTACTTTTCGTTTTAGTTGCAGCTTTGCTTTTGTGCGCATCATGTCTTGATACAGAAGGTGGTGTCCTCACAGCAAAAAAAACTATGACTATGCCAGCTGCAATAGCAAACATTCCTGTTGGGTCAACGCTTGCAGTTAATGTAGATCCTAATTTTGAGATTCTTTGGGAAATGGAGCCGGAAGATATCGTAAACTCACCTTTCACAAATGATTTCATCGAGGAAAAATTCGAGGATTATTTCTCTATTAACGGTGGCGCGACAATTGGAACAATCTATTATTCACCTTTCCGCAGAGGTGGTGTAACTCCTGAGTTCCTTAAGGATCAGGTTGAGGGGCTTTTTGAATATTATTTGACTTTGGACAAGGCTACATATTTCCAGCCAAATCCAGATGATCAGAAAGCTCTTTTCTCAACGGCTCCTGCAGATTTCGACTATGAGACATATCCTTATGAGCCAGTGCTCGTTGCGGGCGGAACGGTTATACCTCCGACATTCGTACTTGCAGATGATCCTGCTGCGGCTGATTATACTCTTGATGTGTACTACAAGCTTGACGCTACGGTTTATCAGGTCATCGATTTTGATCAGGGAGACGGATACCTCAAGGATTACTGGGATGATGACAGAAGACATCTTAAACAGGCTGGCGATGTTTACATGTTCTACGATGTGCTTTGCAACTACAAGCTCATCAACAATGCAACCGGTGAAGTTGTTTGTGAGGCTATGACGGATCAGGGAGATGCTAATATCAAGAAGAATACAAGATACAGCAATTTTGGTACAGAATTCCTTACAAATACAGATGATCCGGCTACATTCCTGAATAATTACGACTTCAATGATAAAGCTGTTGATTTTGTAATACAGTCTGTACAGTCTGTTCTTCCTCGTCTTAGAACTCTTTGGTACTGCAACGCAGACGATATGACAGTCGTTTATCCGGAAGCAACTGCTGAGTAATAGGTAGTTCGGAAAACTGAAGTTTTTCGAACACAAATAATACTTATCGTCTTATGCCGGAATTGTTTCCGGTGTGACCGAAAGCCGCATTTCTTAATCATGAAGTGCGGCTTTTTTTTGTCTGGTTACGGATTTACAGATGATGAAAAATGCAACCTGCCAGCCTTTTACAGATATTGCGTAGCTGGTAGGTCCCTGAGCGGAAAGCATTGACGAACATGGAGAGGAACGGCTTTCCGCTCAGGGTGCCAGCGAAAGCAATATCTGTAGCATTAGTTGAAGATATGATTTTTCGTCCATCTGGAAATCTCTTACTTTTTACGCTATTTTTTAATAAGTAGGTAACACTTTTTTATCCCCATAGTGTTTGAATTTATGAAAACAGGAAACATTGCGCAATGAAAAAAAACAACGATGCAGCATCTGTTTCGATGAATGATTTTGCTGCACTGTATGAAAAATACGGACCGATGGTGCTTCGCCGCTGTCGGTTTTTACTGAAAGATGAAGAAAAGGCTCTTGATGCAATGCAGGATGTGTTCGTTCGTATTCTAGAGAAGCGTACGACGCTTTCATCCGTGTGCTCCAGTCTTTTTTATACGGTTGCCACTCGTGTATGTCTGAACAAAATCCGTTCAGACAAAATACGTTCAGGTCCGTCTGTTGAAAACCTTGTGATCGAAATTGCCGACAACGTTACGGCGAATCACGAGGATGTGGCAGATACATCGGCTCTGCTTGATGTTATTTTTTCGGAAACGAAGGAAGACACAAGAGAGATGGCGGTTCTTCACTATGTAGATGGGTACACACTTGAAGAAACAGCCGAAAAAATGAATATGTCGGTATCTGGGGTTAGAAAAAGGCTTTCGGTATTGAGGGCGAAAGCCGTTGCATGCGTAACTATGGTTATGTCTGTATTTTCTGGATTCATGAATATTGGCAGGGGATAAGTGCTATGGGAAAAAGAACGAGAATTCTTGAACAGATTAAAGCTGGGGAGCTTCCTGCTTCCGAATATGCCGAATTTTCTGGCACAAATGGTAGCAATCTTTTTACAGAGATTTCTGCGCTGGAGGAGTCAGATCGCGAGATATTGGCAGCATATCCGGCTTCTGCAATGCAGGCTGCTGTTGCCGCGAAGCTTTCTGGATCTAAGTTCACAAAAAAACATTTCAGTTGGAATATACAGCATATAATTGCTTGCGCAGCTGTTCTTTGCTTTGCGCTGATGATACCTTTTTTTGTCAAAAAGGGAAGCGGTGCTAAAATGGCTGATATTGCCGCTCCTGGTGAAGGAATAACGCTTGGGGCTGCGGTGGATGAAAGTCGTGCTAAAGGTGTTGGCACTCGTATGTATTTATACAAAAAAGTCGGTGAGGATGCCGTTAAGCTTTCCGACAGTGACAGTGTTTCTGCCGGTGATATAATCCAGATAAGCTACATAGCATCCGGTGCTAAATATGGTGCTATAGTTTCTGTTGATGGCAACGGTGTCGTGACTCAGCATTATCCTGAGTATGGTTACACGTCTGCGCTTCTAGAAACCAATGGTGAAATTCCGCTTGATTATTCATATCAGCTTGATGATGCTCCTTCTTTTGAGAGATTCTTACTTATTACTGGAGACAAACCTTTTACTGTGAGTGGAATTGTAGATGCTGTTGATTCTTTTGATAATAAAAATATGTCCATTAAGGCAGATTTTTCTAAATATCTCCCGAAAAACCTAAAGATAACTGAACTTCTGCTTCTTAAGAAGTAAAACTAGGAGAGTAATTTATGAAGGTTATTAGAAACATTGCGATTTTGTTTTTGCTTTTTACTATATGCTCGGTCAGTGTTTTTGCTGCCGAAACAAACGGAACTTCCGGTTCTATAGAGCGTTATGCACTGTATGTAGCATCCAACAGGGGTGGGGAAGGTCGTGAAACTCTAAAATATGCCGGAACGGATGCGGAAAGCCTCGCGAAAACAATGATAGAGATTGGCGGTGTCCGCAAGCAGAACAGTTTTATTCTTGTAGATTCGACTCGCGAAGAAATTGAAGGCGCGTTCGACAACATCACTTCTATAATAGAAAGAAACAAGTATAAAGCAAAACGTGTTGAATTTCTGTTCTATTATTCAGGACATTCTGATGAGGAAGCGCTTCTTCTTGGAAACGAAAAATATGGATATTCTGATTTGAAATCTGATATTTCGAATGTGCCGAGCGATATTCACGTCGTTATGCTTGATTCCTGCTTTTCCGGTAATTTTATCCGGGCGAAAGGCGGCTCCCGCCAGAAGTCGTTCCTTGTAGATGACGCTTCTGTCGTACAAGGCCATGCATACCTTTCTTCCAGTTCGGAAAGTGAAAGTTCTCAGGAATCGGACGTTATAGGAGCTTCGTATTTTACACACTCGCTTATTACAGGGCTTCGCGGAGCCGCCGACACATCGGGAGATAACCGCGTTTCTTTGAACGAGCTTTACTACTATGCGTTCAACGACACGCTCGCAAAGACGGAAACTTCAGTTATTGGTCCTCAGCATCCTTCGTTTAACATAACGCTTGTTGGTTCAGGCGACCTTGTGCTTACAGACCTTTCTGATGCCGAGGCTATGATTATTCTTCCGTCTGATGCAGAAGGCAGATATCTTGTGCGAACTCTTGACGGACGGCTTGCCTCTGAAGTCAACAAGGTTCGTGGCAGTCAGCTTTCAATAGCGTTGCCTGCCGGATATTACACGGTGACAGTTGTTACTGCCAACAGTACTGGCCAGACGAACGTAAGGCTTATTGCAGGAAATTCGTTCACGCTTGCTTCTGACGGCATAAAACAAGTTCCTCTTACAACAGGCGTTGCGCGCGGCGGTGCAGTTTTGTCAGGAAATGTTTCCGGGGATGCTGCGAACGTTGCGGCTGCTGGAGCGATGGCTGGTACAGCAGGTACAGCTGGGGCGGCAAATGTCGCCGGAACAGCCGGAATTGCAGAAACTATCACGAGCATTGTAGGCGATACTTTAGAAGCGGTTGGTTCAGCCTTATCTGGAGCAGGAGCAGCTTTGTCAGGAGTATCAGGAAACAGTGCATCCCGTGTGTTCGGTTACGATAATTCTTCCCTTGATGCAGAAGAAAGAAATGTCCTTGAAAGAGCAAGAAAGAACGCCGCGCGCAATTCAAAGACTACATCTTATGATGACGATGACTATGATTATAATACAACTTCCGAAAGAAGCGGATACGGCAGCACCGGTTCTGGAAACGGTGCTACTACGTCTTCGCAGGTGGACTATGACCCGATTAGTATATCGGTATTCCCTGGATTCTCTATACCGGCTGAATACGATAATGTAAATATCGCAATTGGTTCGCTTTATATAACTAACGAGCGCATTCGTGGTTTCCAGGTTTCTGGATTAATCGGTTCAGTAAAACAGGAGCTTTCTGGTATACAGGTTTCGGGTTTATTAAGCAAACTTGGAGGAATCGGAAGCGGTATAATGGTCGGCGGCTTGTTGAATAATACGAAAGGTACTTTCCGTGGTGTTCAGTATGCAGGCCTTGGTAACTTCGTTACCGGTGATATGCGCGGTTCACAAGTAGCTGGTTTCATCAACAAAGTTAGTGGCAGCCTTCAAGGTATGCAGATTGCAGGGTTTATCAATATCGCTGGTAATGTGCAAGGTTCACAGATTGGTATTGTAAATATTGCTGATTCTTGTTCTGGTGCTTCAATTGGTATTTTCAACTATATAAAGAACGGAATAAACTCCTTCTCTATGTTTTATGAGAACAAAGATTTTGGTATTCAGTATCAGGGCGGTACAAAGACGTTCTTTACGACTTTCTTAACAAGTGCAATCACGCCTAACAAGAAAGAGAATAAGAATTATTTTGTAATGGGATATGGAATTGGTACGCAGATTGGAGGAAGCTTCATCAATTTTGATATTGAGGTTCTGAGCAAATACATTCTTGATATAGATCATGTCCGTTCGAAGTTCGAATCACTCAAAAACATTGATGATTCTGAAACAGACAATGCAGGAACGGTTTTGAAAGACACTTTCAGTGAGTTTTCAAAGAGGTTCTATCCTTCTGCAAGGGTAACGGCAAACATGAGATTCGGAAATCATTTTGGTATATATGCTTCGTTCAACGCAGATTTGCGGGTGAACGGTTGGAATGATAAGGTGTTTGATTACTGGTCTGAAAAAGCAGGACAATATGATTTCCCGATTCATGATAATCCTTGTTCTGTTCGTACATACTGGACATTCGGTATAAAACTCTAAATGATCGTGGCAATTTAGAGGGGGCGATTTAGCCCCCTTTTTTTTGTACATGAGCCGGTGCGGCTGCTATCAGAAACACAAAAAACCACCCGTATAGCGGGTGGTGGGTAACGGCTTATAGCAAAAGGCGTAAGTACTTTGCCAATCCTTACAATGCTTTGTTTATTTCTTTTGTTTTTTTTCTATAATAAAGCATGAAGCTTATCCAAATTATTATGTAGACAACGATAAAAACGCTGAACCAGATTATCGTGCTGATTACAGTGTGTGGGAACCAGCCGCAAAAAAAGCCAGAGAAGAACATTATAATCGACATGATAATAAAATGAAGGGCAGTCTGTGCCAGAATGCTCCATTTATCCAGTTCGAAAATAATGGTTGTAGAGGCAAAAGTCAAACCGATTATGCCTGTGATAAAGTATTGCACGATTACGGCAGCGATTTTTGTTGATGTGATGGACACAAGGTACTCCGAAAACGGATAATAGTTTCCGTCGCCTACAAAAAGTGATTCTATTATCAGAATTGTCTGACCGATGAATATTCCGATCATAAATCCTAAAACTGCGCGTTTAATACATTTTTTCAGCATTTTTAACCCTCCTGACCATGTTAAGCTGGTCTTTAATCTTGTTCATGTATCTTCTAGAAACTATTGCATCTTTTCCATTCGTAAAGTTCACTTTGATTATGCCGCTGAGCGACATATCGAGTTTTGTAACTTTTGAAAAGTTCACAATATCCGTGTTCGAGATTCTAATGAAATCTGTCCAGCCGCATTTTACAGCCAACTCTTCAAATTCGTAGAGTCTCATTTTTACAAGCAGTGTTTCGGTTTCGTTGCTGTCGTCTGACCGCGCTTCCATGTAGACTTTTTTATCTGCGCTGTAAATGCGGAAAATATCGTTCTGCTTTACTTGGATGCAGTAATCACCATCCCATCCGTTTACAACTGCGGTACGGCCAGTTTCGTCCATTCTGCTTATTTTTTCCGCGATATCTTTTATGCCCTGTGTTTCGTTTCGTGTGTGGATAACACAGTATGGGATATCGGTACTTTCTATCTTGATTTGCGTTTTCAATCATGACTCCTGTTATGCTCAATGTGACTTTATTTAAGCCGCACCGTGCACTGTTCGGTTATGAATCTGTTAATTGAAGCTCCTGAAACCTATTGTAAGTGCAGGGCTTGATCTTGAATAGCCTTCAAAGTCAGATTTGTTGCCGCCAACAAGAAATCTGTTTACTCCGCCGAACTCGATGACGAACGCAGAGTTTTGCTGGAACTGGAATTCAAAGCCACCACCGAACGCAAGGTTTATCATCCAAGGCATTTTGCCGAATGGGTGCCCTGCGCACGAGAACAAGCCCAAAGCACCGCTGATGAATCCATAGCTTCTGACGATGAAACCTGTGCAGTTTGTCCGTCCGCCAAGAATCAGTTTGTTGCCGATTTGTGCGCCGCCGAATTCCAGACAATCAGGATGTGCCGAGCTACTTTTTCGTAAGGTTCCTCCTTCACCCTGCAAAAAAATGCAGTCTCGCATGACAAATGTCTTTTCTTCCGGCAAACAGTTTATGCCGAACTCACCGAATCCACCGCTGAAGTCTTGACCGCAGCTCCAGAATCCACCGCTAACAAAACGGTAATTCATGTTTGCAGAAGAGAAATCCTGTGCAAACCCAACACTGCATAAAAATGCTACCAAAACTAAAATGAATGATGTCCTTTTCATGATTCGCAGTATAGTAGTTTTTGTTTTTGGCGTGAGTTTTTTTGCGACAAGTGGCAGTTTATTGGGACAAGTGGCAGAAAATCTGTTTTTATTGGTGCGGAGCTACGGTAGCTACGCTACCTTAATCAGTTTTCCGGTCTTCCACGGCCCGCTAACGCTTGGTCTTTTTGCCCGCGAGCGGTCAAANNCTCGCCTTCGGCGACCGTTCCAGCCCGGCGCGTGCATATTTTAAGTTATGTGTGTACGTATCCGTTCATGCGTACTGTCTGGTGCGGACTGACTCGAAAACTCATTGCGTGTCTTTCGGGAAAATTGATATAATCATTTTGCTGGGAGATTTTTAATGAACCATCT
>DBWK01000087.1:28697-34085 GCA_002308875.1 Treponema sp. UBA1240 | reverse complement strand
GCCATTGAGATGATGTCGGAAGAAAACTCCGGCTACTTGAAAGAGGCCCGTAACCTAGCATACTGCCATCACGAAAAATGGGACGGCACAGGTTATCCGCAGGGGCTTTCCGGTGAACAAATCCCTCTTTCGGCCCGTATTATGGCGATTGCGGATATGTTTGACGCCCTTATGTCTGAACGCAGTTATAAGCAGGTGTACTCGTTCGAGGAAGCTATGGATATTATAAAAAAAGAAAGCGGAACGCATTTTGATCCGCACATTGCCGAGGTATTCGTAAGCGCCGGGAATGAGATATACCCCAAAGAATAAATTATTTTTCTTTTATTATGTAATAAAGTGTGTTAAACTCTAATTTATGTTCGAAAAGATTACTTACAATACTGACTTTGATATTTGCGGAATTATTCTTGACATCATTCTGATTGTATATATTCTTTGCCTTAAGCACGACAAAACACTGCGTTCAAAGATGTTCCTCGCGCTGATATCAATAATCCTTGTTGCGCAGTTAATGAACATAATAACGGTCTATGCGGAAACATTCCTGCCCGCAAGACTTTACACTCTGAACAACCTGCTGGCGGTAATACACATCCTTGTAGTTAACTTTCAGGCTCCGATTTACTGTATCTTTTTGATTGCGATGACCACAACCAGAAAGCGCCCGAACCTGCCTAAACTGCTGCTTTTGTTTTCGCCTACAATTGTAGAAATATTTATAATCATAACATCGCCGTTCCATCACAAAATTATGTATTTTCTGCCCGACGGCAGTTATCATCACGGCGTGTGGTGGAATTATCTCTACGTTGTTGCGGGTTTTTATGTGCTTTACGGGCTGTTTTACATCTTTTCCAAAAAAGATCAGTTTGACAGGGCGCAGACTATAATCTCGCTTACTTATACCATAATGTCGCTTATAGGCTTTACGATTCAGGCTGTTTTTCCAAAGCTTTTTGCGGTTGGTTTTTCGGTTTCGCTCTCTCTTATGATGATTTTCCTTTCCATAAGGAATCCGGGAAACTTTGTTGAGCAAAAAATAAAGCTTTTTAATACGGAAGGATTCATTGACCGGATCAACGACATTTCTACTCTGACCGCTAAGGAGCATTATTTTTTGATTCTGCGCATACAGAATATTGAAGCCCTTTTTGACCAGTTCGGCATTGATCAGGTTTATCACGTTCTGCGCGAATACACCCACAAAATAATGCACATCTGTTCCGACGGCTCTTTGTACAAGCTTTTTAACGGCTGCGCAGTATACTTCTGCTCGTCGCGCAAAGAGCTTGAAAAAAAGCTTGAAGTGCTCAAATCGTTCTGTTCAAAGCCGTTCTTTCCTTCGCAGAATGACGGTTCGCAGGATATGGAATATCCGTTCAAGCTTCAGTTTTTTATCATAAGCGACTATACAAAGCTGCGCGTTTTTAAGATGACCAGCAACAAGTCGGTTGATGATTTTTTGAATTTTCTGCGTTTTATCTTTATACAGAACTACATTGAAGACAACATCTGCCTCAAAATTACCCCCGGAATGGAAAAGGAATATTTTGAGTCGGCTGATATTCAAAACAAGGTTAAAAAGGCTATGGAAGATGAAAGCTTTGAGGTGTTCCTGCAGCCGATTTTTGACCTGAATGCGGGAAGCTTTACAAGTGCCGAAGCTCTGATAAGGCTTAAGGACGACAACGGCACGTATATTCCGCCGGACAAGTACATTCCACAGTCGGAACAGAACGGCGACATTGTAAGGATTGGCGAGATAGTGCTTAAAAAGGTGTGCCTGTTTGTAAAGGAAGCGGAGCTTGTAAAATACGGAATAAACAAGGTGAACGTAAACCTTTCGATAACGCAGTGTATGCAGGACAACATTGTGAACAGGCTTATCTCCATAATAGATTCGTATTCGCTGCCGCATGAGCTGTTCCGTTTTGAGATTACCGAATCGATGATTGCAAAGAACGAAAAGCTGCTTGTTTCGGTTATGAATCAGTTTACCAATCAGGGGTTTGAGCTTGCGCTCGATGATTACGGCACCGGTTATTCAAACACGGCAAGAATGATGCAGTACAATTATTCCGAAATAAAGTTTGACAAGAGCCTGATTAACGAGATAGAAACAAACGAAACAAAGCGTCTCATGGTAAAGCACCATATCTCAATGCTCAAGGAAACCGGCAATACAACCGTTCTTGCCGAAGGCGTTGAAACAAAGGAACTTGTAGACCACCTCAAAAAGCTGAACTGCGATTACATTCAGGGCTTTTACTACGCTTATCCGATGGGGCTCAGCCAGTTCAAAGATTTTTTTAAAAAGCTTTGTAAGCCGGATTAGGATTGGTTTAGCTGTAATACGAAAGGGATTTTTCCATCTTGGAAAACGCGAACGAAACTACCCAGTTCATTACAAAATAGAACGCGCCCGCAATAAAAATAGGCATGGTAGAAAACTCGCGGCTTGCGGCGTTCTGCGCGGCTCTGAAAAGTTCCGCAACGCCGATTGTCTGCGCAAGGGCTGTGTCTTTTACAAGCGTTATTACTTCGTTACCGGATGCGGGCAGAATGCGCTTGAATACCTGTGGAAGAATGATTCTGAAAAATGTCTGCGCCTTTGTTAAGCCCAGCATCTTAGCCGCCTCATACTGTCCTTTTGGAATGGACTCAATGCCGCCACGGTAAATTTCCGCGAAGTAACACGCGTAGTTGATTGAAAACGCTATTATTGCCGCGGTAAAACGGTCGTACGAGAGCTTGAACATATAATACGGGGCAAAGTAAATGAATATGAGCTGCAGTATAAGAGGCGTTCCCCTTATAACGAGCATTAGTGCTTTTACGGGAAGGTTTATTACTTTTAGTTTGCTCATTCTGCCGAACGAAACTACAAGTCCGAGCGGCAGTGAAAAGAGCAGGGTTAAAAAGAACACTTTCAGGGAAACATAAGTCCCTGAAAGCATTGCCAAAAGCAGTTTCTGCATTATTTACCGATTACAGACTTTTCTTCGTTGAACCACTTAAGGTCGATTTTTTTCATTGTTCCGTCTTTTACCATGGCTTCGAGAGCTGACTGTACAGCATCGCGAAGTGCAAGGTCATTCTTGCGGAAGCCAACACCGTACTGTTCGGATGCAACTGCTTCGTCAAGAATTACAAAGGCTTTTCCGTCTTTTTTGATTGCGGACTGTGCAACGCCAATGTCGAGGATAACGCCGTCAACACCTTTAACTTCAAGGTCCATAAGTGCGGTAAGGTTGTCTTTGAATTCAACAACGTCCTTGAGAGAGGCTTTAAATTCCGGTGCGGAATCCAATGCGTCAGCTGCGCTGGAACCTGCCTGGAGACCGATTTTCTTTCCTTTGAGGTCGGCAAGCTTTTTGTAGCCGGAATCTTTTCTTACGGCAACAATCTGTGAGTTGTCAACGTATGCGGATGTGAATGCCATTGCCGCAAGGCGCTCTTCGTTGATTGTAAAACCGTTCCAGATGCAGTCAATGTTGCCTGTGTTAAGTTCCATTTCTTTTGCGTTCCAGTCAATCGGCTGGCATACAAGTTTTACGCCGAGTCTTTTGCAGACTTCTGCGGCAAGGTCTATATCATAGCCTACGATGTTGTTGTCTTCGTCGCGGTAGCCGTAGGGCGGGAATGAGTCGTCAAGTCCGAGAACGAATGTGCCTTTGTCTTTAATTTTTGCAAGGGAATCGTCTTTTGCGGATTTGTCTTTTTTGCCGAATGCAAATACCATTGTGCACATGCACAAAAGTGCGGTTATTACCAAAATTACACGTTTCATAAAAATCTCCGGTGAAAATTAGGATGTTCTGATTTTAGTCCAAATAGCGGTTATTATCAAGTATTGAAAAATTAGGGATTGTGATGTAAAATTTATATAAGAAAAAAATGTTGTTGATTCGGGAAATGTGAATGAAAAAAGGTTTTTTGTTTATATTGCTTTGTCTCTGCTTATTGCTAAGCTCATGTGGCGGTGGCGGTGGAGCGGGCGGTGCAAGCATTCCCGACAGCGAATACACTACACACAATCCCAAGGGCTGGGGCGGCGGCGGTAATTCCGGCGGCGCAGGCGGTAGCAGCAACTGGAACGGCGGAAACTACAGCGGCGGAGTAACACTGCAGGGTGGAACACCGCTTTCAGTTACAAGCTACTCATACAAAGGCCAGACCTATCCGGATGTTACGTCCCTTACAAATGCAATGCAGGCATACGGTGCTCCGTATGATGTTACTTTTACACTGGCAGGCGGCGAAACACGCACAGCGCGTGTTACCAAAACTTCTGAAGGCTTTTTGTTTGAACACCAGTACAAGGCAACCTATACACTGCCTGGAGGCAATGGTCCACAGGAAGTATCCTATTACAAAAACGACGGTATTAGTCTACCCCTTCCGCCGGTAGCGGACGATTTGTATGCGGAAGTCAACGGTGTTTGGTATCATGCAAACGGTTATACGGTCAACGGAAACTCATACCCGGCAGGAAGTACGATACCCGTTGCACCCGATTCAGGCGACTTGGATCTGGGGACTATCGGAACCGCACCGGACACCTCAACGTATGGTTTCCGCACTTCGGACAATACGCTTGTAGTAAACCAAACTTCAGGTACAGTAGTAATAAACAATGCAGGCGACAAGACTTTTGAAAAGGTGGAACTGCCCGCATCCGCTGCAAACGGTAGCATAAGCCTGGATTTTAGTGGTGTAACCGGGTTTTCTTTAATAGGAGATGATGGAGGTGCTCAGGGTGCAGGACATCCCGCTATATCCAACGGGTCAAAACTTGGCTCAGTAACTTTACCTGATACAAATTTTCAGCTTGGATTCGGTGCTTTCAAAGACTGTCCCAATATTACAAGTTTGGATCTTTCTCACTGTACGTCGCTTGGAATATGGGCGCTTCAAAATTGTACCGGTCTTTCAAATGTAGACCTGTCACACTGTACAACAATCGGTGAGTACGCCCTTGAAGGCTGCACCTCGCTTACCGGCAATATAGACCTTTCAGGCTATACGGGCTCTACTCTAAAAGGTGTATTTAAGGATTGCGGCGGAATTACAGGTGTAACACTTCCGGCTACAATTACACAGATTGATGAGTGTACCTTCCTGAACTGCAGCGGTCTTTCGAACATAGACCTCTCACATTGTACATCAATCGGGAATTGGGCATTTCAGGGTTGTACGGGAATTAGCGGTTCAATTGATCTCTCGAGCTGTTCTTCTATAGGTACCAATGCTTTTACATATTGTTCCGGGATTACCGGTGTTACAGGACTGCATGGTACAATAGGTAACTGGGCATTTTATGATACGGGACTTACCGGAGCAATCAACATGGCCAACGTTACTTCTGTTGGAGATAATGCATTT
>DBWK01000087.1:10297-28670 GCA_002308875.1 Treponema sp. UBA1240 | reverse complement strand
ACTTCGATTACAGGCGGGTTGCACGGTTCTATCGGAGATTCTGCATTTGAAGGAACAGGACTTACCGGATCGATAGACATGTCTGGTGTCACTTCTATTGGCGATTATGCATTCTACGGTCTTAGTAATATAAGCGGTACACTAGATCTTTCAAACTGTACATCAATTGGGGAATCTGCATTTAAAGATTGTTCACAAATTANNACTTCGATTACAGGCGGGTTGCACGGCTCTGTCGGTGATTATGCGTTCAATTGCTGTACAGGACTTACCGGAACAACAATAGACCTGTCCGGTGTTACTTCTGTTGGTTCTGGTGCATTCGCAAGTTGTTATATTAGTGGTTCGCTTGATCTTTCCAGCTGCACAACAATCGGGCCGGATGCTTTTGCCAGCTGTACAGGTGTTACCGATATAACAATCGGTAGCAATGTAACGAGTATTGGTACAATGGCTTTTTACAGTTGTGGTAGTACCTGTGCCTACACATTCTTGAAAGACCCGAATACGATTTCATACGGAGCTGGTAGTGCAATTTACAGTGGTGCAACCGCCACCTGGACTGATAACGGAACTACCCGCACATACACCTGGAACAGTAGTACTAAGCACTGGGATGCACCACCTATCGGAAACCTGACCGAACCCAATCAGGTTGGTGATATAATATTCTCTGATGGTACTGCAAGGCATTATGCTGACGGCCTTTCACCGCTTCAATGTAACGAAGCGGTAGGAGTACTCTTTCATATTTTTGGTTCAGACAAATATGTAGTAGCTCTCGAAGAAAGCGCGACTCAATTGCCTTGGGCACCTGAAGGCTCAAGCGGTCATACTAAATTGTTTACCGTTAGGGAGGAAGATGGAAGCGGCGTCTGGGATGAAGTAATTTGTGTTGAAGATAGTGAGGGTGCAGCAAATGCGTCTGCAGTCTATCCAGCATTTAATTATGCAAACACATACTCAGCGACAAGTTATACAAGCGGCTGGTATCTGCCTGCAAAGAACGAGTTGTTGTTACTGACTGACCCTTCTGTACTACCGACAGTTAAAGCTGCTTTGAATGCTGTTGGTGGAACTACCATATCGGGTTATTACTGGTCTTCAACTCAATTCTACGGAGGTGCAGGATCGGCGTATGCTATTGATTCAGACTATGCTAACCCTGCAGGATTTAATAAATATGATACCAAAAAGGCCCGTGCCATCCGCAAGTTCAACTAAATGTTCCCGCAGACCGCAGAGACGGAAGCAGTTTACCACTTTACTTTTTTTCTCAAATCATACAAACTTTAGGCATGGGTGATAATACAAAGCTTTTGGATGAAGATTTCAGCAATTTTTTGAATTTTGCCAATAAATATGAAAAGTTTATAATCGCGGGACACAAAGAACCTGACGGCGACTGCATAACTTCATCGCTTGTGCTGGCGGAACTGCTGCAGACCATGGGCAAAAAAACGCTCGTTGTTTCGGCAGGACCCTTTAAGCGGACGGAAGTAAAAAAATATGAACAGATGTTTGCAAAAAACATAGACAGCTTTGCCACAAACAGCAAATGCGGCTTGTTTTTGGTAGACTGCTCCCTGCTCGGCCGGATAGGCGAGGTTGGGATAAGCGAAAATCAGTTTGATACTTTTATTATTGACCACCACAAAACGGCAGGAAATTCGACACAAAAAAGCATTATAAAACCGGCTGCACCCGCCGCTGCTTATTTGATTCAGCAGTTGTTCGAGCATTCGGGTGCGGAACTTGATAAACAAACTGCCAATCTGCTGTTTTTTGGTATTTGCACTGACACGGGCTTTTTCCGCTTTTTGGAAGAAAACGATTCCTGCGTTTTTGAAGCGGTTGCCCGGCTTGTAAGCAAAGGTGCAAGCCCCAAAAAAACTTACGATGAGATGACCGGCAACAAACCTTTTGTTTCGAGAAAGGTTCTGGGAATGCTGCTTGACCGGACGGAACTGTTTTTTAATGGCAGGCTTGCATTGACCTACGAAACTTATGAAGAAACGGAACGTTTCGGAAAAGACAGCCGCGATTCGGATGCCCTGTATCAGATGCTTTCTTCTTCGGCGGGTGTTGAAGCCATAGTTAGCATAAAGCAGGAAAAACCTGAAATGTGTACGGTAGGACTGCGGTCAAAAGATGCCGTAGATGTAAGTTCAGTTGCAGCAAAGTACGGCGGCGGCGGACACAAAAATGCCGCGGGCTTTTCGGCGGAAACTTCCATTGATGCCTTAAAACAAGATTTGCTTAAAGAATTTAAAAAAATATTTGCTTAAAAAAGCCTTTATAAACTCATAAATCCTTGTATTAGAATAAATTACGTTGTAAAACAGCTTTATGTTCATTGTATTATACTCTTTATGCAGTACAGGTGCAGTTTTTTAAGTGAACTGATAATTGTGTTTTATCCTGTGCTTGTTATTGCCTGTCTTTTGACCAGTATAAAACCAGCCTTTTTGTTTTGTTGGTTTTAAAATTGCTTTATGATTGCGGGCGCTTTGGGTGGGAATTTTTATTGTAAGGAACACCGATGGAGATCAATGAAATAGCGGCAATAATTTCTAATCCCAAAAAGACCGAAAAGCAGATTAACATGGCTGCTGTGCATATTATGGCCTACGTACAACAGAATCCCGCCGTTTTTAAACTGGCCAACATTAACGAGGATGAGCTGAGTGATTTTATTTACAGCATGTATTCGTGTTTTAAACATATTTGCAGAGAATATGAAAAAACAAGAAGTCCGTTTGTTCCGTACCTTAAGAAAATCATTTTTCAAAGGTTTATTTCATGGCGGCGGGCTTGTCTCAAAGATTATGCCATGAACCGGTCCATCATACATGAATATGTAAAGAACAATGAACTTTATGCCTGTGAGAGCGTACCTGAATATTTAGCTGATCAGGGCACCGAAGTTTCTTTTTTGCAATCATACCGCAAGGAAGATTTGCTGGTACTTGCTCTCAAATACTGTTATTACCTTTCGGCAAAAAGTATACGCAGGCTTGCGGACGTTACCGGAATGCCGCTTGAAAAAATTACGGATTGCATAATGAAACTTAACAAAGCGGTCAAGCCCAAGCAGGAATATTATGAAACCAAAATGAACTGTCTTTCGCGGAGTTATATGCTTAAAAAGCGTTATATGTTTGAGCTGGAAAGAATGTCGGATTTGTACGGTGTTCAGGCTGAAAGGGTTTTGTTCAGCTACAAGGCGCAGAAGAAAAAATGCAAAAAGCTTAGGGAAGAAGTAAGCACCCTTCGGGTTTTCCCGTCTAACAGTGCTATTTCCAGGGTAACCGGAATTTCATACAGGCGGGTAGGCCGAATTCTACACCGAATGAGGAATATTGCGGGCGGTTTGTTTTGAAACAGCCGCAAATTCTATGATTGACTATATTTTATATATGTTTTAATGTTTCTGCATGATTTGGTTTTTTATCAAAAAGAATTTTTTTGACGGCTGGGACAATCTCATTTCAATCATTTTGTATAACGGAATTTTTCTTGCACTTGCCGTACTGGGCTTTTTTTCAACAGGAGCGGCATTCGGTCTGAACCCGGTTATGGGTTTTGCTTCTGTTTTTTTGTTCATGTTTTTGTTTATGGTCTTTGTTTTTGCAGTTAACCAGACAACCGCCAAATATGCCGACTACAAGGCTCCCGGTATAAAAGACACTTTTCTTGAAATCCCCTCCGTATGGAAAGACGCGCTGCTTCTTACCCTGTATATTGGCTTTTTAGTTATTGTTGCAACAAACGTTATGCCTTTTTACTGGCATCTCGGTACGCTTTTCGGCGTTTTTTTGGCTTCGCTGGTTTTCTGGCTGCTGGTTGTTGCTGTTCTTGCCCTGCAGTGGTATTTTCCGATACGCGCGCAGCTTGGCAACAACTTTAAAAAGGCAATGAAAAAGTCTTTTATGCTGTTTTTTGACAACGCCGGTTTTTCGGTTTTTCTGTTTTTTTACTTTATTTTTCTGCTTGTACTGAGCATTATTTTTATGAGCATAATGCCTGGAATAAGCGGTTTTTTGCTTGCATACAACAATGCTTTTAAGCTCCGCCTTTACAAATACGACTGGCTTGACGCCCACCCCGAGCTGAACCGCAGAAAAGCCGTAAAGCAGATTCCCTGGGATGAGCTTCTTGCGGAAGACAAGGAAATTTTGGGACCGCGCACCCTTAGAGGTCTTCTTTTTCCATGGAAAGACTGATTGCTGCAAATGGCTCTCACATGGCGGCACAGGTTTGTTTTTTATAAAAAAACAATGTTACCCATTGACAAAATCTGATACCTCGGCAAAATAGTATATATGGGAAATACTGCAAAATTACAGCTCCATTTGCTAATGACAAGTCCCGTTTTTCTTTCAGCAATTTTCAGCTGGCTTTCCGCTCAGCTGATAAAAACATTGATACGTTTGGTTTCAGGCAGAGTAAGTTCTCTTAAAGAATTGTTCGAGTTGATGTTTTGGAAAACAGGAAGCATGCCGTCCAGTCATTGTGCGTTGGTTGTTGCGCTGGCTACTTCCATAGGATACAGATCCGGTATTTATTCCGATATTTTTATTCTGGCCTGCTGTTTTGCACTTGTAGTTGTGAGGGATGCGGTAGGAGTCCGCCGTTCAAGCGGGATTCAGGCTAAAGTCATAAATGAGATAGGATTTGAGTTGTCCAAAAAAGACATGATGGATTTTAAGCCTGTAAAAGAAGTGCAGGGGCACAAGCCTCTTGAAGTTATTGTAGGAAGCCTGCTCGGTTTTTTTATAGGAACGGCGTTTTCAATTTTGTAATTGCGCTAAAGTTTTGATATGAAAAAGTTTTTTACGGTGTTCGTACCTCTTTTTATTGCCGCGCTTTGTTTATTCTGCATTTATGCGTTCCGCCTCAAAAATGAAACTTCAATATGGAAAAACTACAGAGTTCTGTGCGTAAATAAGGATGCTGGCGAAAAAAACGTTCTTACACGTTTGGAATCCGCCGGAATATACGATACCGTTACACTTTCTAACCAAAATCCTCTGGGCGAAAGCGAGATTTGTCCTGTTGTTCCGTTTTCGCAGGAATATGTTCAAGCTTTTTCGCCTTTTTTTTTCGATGAGAGCGGAAAGTATCAGCTTTATTATCTGCCGGTTACCGTTGATTTGAATAAAAAGCTTGAAAAGCTGTTTTCTTCGGATACAGGCGGCTGGAAGCTTGAAAACGTAACAACCCTCTCATACTGGATTCTGCTTGTTCCTGCTGTTATTGCAGTTTTTTTCTTTATACTGAGCCGTAAAAAATTCCTGTTCTTTATTATGCAGCTTCCGTTTTTGTATTTATGTTTTTTTTCGCCGCAGTTTTTTGAGATTGCGGCCGCGGTTTTGTTTGCCCTGATTGCTTTTTACATTCAGCATTTTTTTAAAAAGCCCGACTGGATAAGGTTTTTACTGACTGATCCCGTGTTTTTGCTTTTGTGCGTGATTTTTCTTATTCTGCCTTTTTTTTCGGGCATAAAAAGCTTTTTGTTCATATACGGTACTCTGCTTGTTTCGGCTTGTTTTTTCTTTTTGTATTATTATTCCTATCAAAAATCGTCAGTCATAAAGTATATTTACATAACTTCCGCAAAAACCGCAGCTTTTTCGCTCAGACAAAAATCCGAATTCCTGTTTATAGGGCTCTGTTCGGTTTTGATTTTAAGCGGTTTCTTTTTTATGAAAGGTAAAATTTTTTCTTCCGGCGGATTAGATGACTTGTCTATTCCTTGCCCAAAAGAGTATAATGGTGTGGTTGATTTCAGCATAGATTCGTATGAGACTTTGGTTGCTTCCAGATCTGAGGGCTGTTTGGCGGATTTGGGGGATTACGTTGCATACAAATGGAAAAAGGATGTGTATCCGTTTGTTTCAATGAATAAAGAAGCACCTCCCGCCAAAAAGGGAACTTACGTTCTTTACCGGCACTATCGCGAAAACACCGAAGAAAAGCGCATCAAGGTTTCGGAGGAAACCGTTTTTACATTCAACAACGATTATGTAACAACAAAAGTTTCGGAGCTGGATCAAAGCAAAGAGGCCACCGTTGAAAAGCTTCTGTTTGAGCAGAAAAAATTTATGGCTGTTTGCTACACCGCTGTGCGGAAATAGGATTAGGAATGATATCAATTAAAAAAATTGCGAATTATGTTGCACCGCCTTTTGAATCTTATGTAAATACTTTTCTCTCAAACCAGTTTACAGTTGCTTTGTCGCAGGATGATTTTACGGATGTTAATCCGCTTGTATCAGTCGGTGATAGTGTAAAAGAAGGACAAGTTATAGCGCGTGACATTGACAGCAACTGCAACATTCATTCTCCTGTTCCCGGAATAATAAAGGACTTTGTTGAATCTCCGCTGCCTAACGGCAAAAACGGCAGATGTATCATCATTCAGATGGAAGGTGAGTTTTCATATCTTGGCAAGGAACAAAAAAAGCTTAAATGGAATTTTTTAACGGCTGAACAGCTTATACGGTGTATTGCTGAAAAAGGAATAATAAACACATTTGCAAAGCCTGTTCCGCTTGCAAAGCAGCTGCGCGACAAATACGAAGGCCGGAACATAATCGTGCGTCTGTATGATTATGACCCCACCTGTTATACTGATACATACATTTCCAAAAAGTACCTTCCGCAAATTTTGGAAGGAATTTCAATTCTTTCAAGCGTTTTTTCGCCGGGGGCTATTTACTGTCTGTTTGACAAAGCCTTGCTTCTTAAAGACGTAGGAAAGGATGTAAACACTATTTACAGTCAGAATCTATTGAATTTTATTCCTGTTGATACAACTAAGTATCCTTGCGGCGGTATAGGAGAAATAAGGCAGCTTATAAAGAAATACATGAAAAAGCCGCTGGCGTATCCGATTACAAAGAACGATTTGCTGCTTGACTGCGTAACAATGCTTTCTATATATGAGGCTGTTGTTCTTGACAAGCCGCTTATGTCACGGTTTATTACGGTAAGCGGTGATGCCCTTAAAGAATCAAAGATCATGAAGACAAAAATCGGAACTCCGATATACAAGCTTATAGAAGAATGCGGCGGCTTTGTTGAAAACCCCGGAAAAATCGTAATAAACGGTACAATCTGCGGAAACGCCATAAGCGATATGTCTGTGCCTATAACAAAATATGTAAAGTCCGTAACGTTTTTGTCTGAAAAAGTTTTTACCGACCGGCGTATTTTTCCCTGTATACATTGCGGAAACTGTTACAGAATATGTCCTGTAAACATTAAGCCAAATCTTATTTATGAAGCGTATATGAAAAATCCGACGATAACTCCTTACATAAAGGAGATGGCAACTATTTGTACTGACTGCCGTCTTTGCAACATGAACTGTCCTTCACGTCTGCCGCTGTATCAGACGGTTGAGCAGGTTAAGAGAATCGGAGAATTGGAAAAATGAAGATAAAAAAGAAGTATTCAAAGTTACGCCTTTCACCGTTCTGTCATATTGTTCCGTCCGTAGGTTCAGCTTCGCTGGGCTTTATTCTGGTTTTGCTGCCGCAAATACTGATGCTGGTACTTGGAAAGCATTATGATTCGCTCATACTTATGGCGGTATCCGTTGCGGCGTGCTGTACGGCTGATTTTGTTGCGAACAAAATGTGTGGCAAAAAGATTTTTTTTGATTTTAACCTGATAATTGAAGGTCTGATTGTAGGAATGTTTATTCCACAGTCTTATTCGCCTGTTCTTCTTTTTTTCATAGCATTTGTAGGAATGCTTGTCTGCAAGTATGCGTTCGGCGGCTTTGCCTCCGGCTGGGTTAATCCTTGCGCTGTTGTTGTGATTATAGCTTACTTTATGGGAAAACGTTATTTCCCTGGCTTTTTGGTTGATTTGTCTATGCTGCAAACTTCAAACCCTGCGGGGGCTTTATTCTCAGCAGGTGTGATACAACCGGTCGCTTCTGATTTTTCAATTACCGCCGGATTTAATTCATTTTTATCACGGTATCTTGGAATTGTTCTGCCGGAAGGTTATGTAACGCTTTTTTTGAACACTCAGTCAGTAATTCCCGCTTTAAGGTACAATTTTTTAACCCTGCTAGCATCGTTCGTTCTTATACTGCTTGATATGGTAGACTGGATAATACCGTTCTGTTTTCTTGCGGTTTATGCCGTTCTTGCCCGCTGTTTTGCACTTATACCTGCCGGTGTTTTATTGAACGGAGATATACTTCTTGCGCTGCTTACAAGCGGTACTCTGTTTGCCGCCTTTTTCCTTATGCCGTATTACGGAACAGTTCCGGCCTCAATCCTTGGAAAATTTGTTTACGGAATAATTGGCGGACTGGCGGCGTTTGTTATATGCGGCTGTGGAACTTCACATATTGGAATAGTTTTTACGGTTATTGTAACGAATCTTTTTTCTCCGGTTATTCAGTATTTGGAAGAAAAATGCTTTTCAATCTTCCGTATTCCAAAAATCAAACTAAGGGCTGAAAATGAGCGATAAAAAAAATATACGTGATTTTATTGTTACGGTTGTACCGCTGCTGGTATTTTGCGTTTGTCTGCTTTTTATTACGGCTTCTGCCCGCACTTATTGGGAAAAGGGGCTTAAAAAAACGGTTCAGACGGTGCTGGTTCCTTTTGCGGACGAATACGAAGTAACGGATTTTGTACCTGAAAAAACGCCTTTTTCCGTTTCATCGGCAGTATACAAACTGCGCAAAAAGGCGTACCCGAAAGAAGACTGTTATGCTGTTATTATAAAGGCTACGGCAATGTATGGTGCTGTGCCGCTTGTTTATATTTTTGACGAAGACAATTACATTTTTGCCGGAAAAGGCTATGAGACCGTTTCTGATTTGGTTTTGCCGGAACCTATAATTGAATTTTGGGCAAAAAGAGCAAAGGCTCTTATTCCACCACAAAAGGCGGAAAACAAATGAAAAAGAATTATTTTTACGTTTATATGGTTGCCGCTCTAAGTATTATTCTTCCTTTGCCGCCGTGTTTTGCTTACGGTATTCTGGCAATAATACAGATTTTTGTGCTTGTTATTGCAGGTCTTTTTACAAAACTTCTGCTTGAAAAACTGGATATGAAAAAGCAGATTCCTGCGGTTATTCTGTTTGTTCTTACAATTTTTACAATTCTATACAAACAGCTTCTTATTCTGTATTCACCCGTTATGGCTCTCACGGTAGGATATTCACTTTATCTTATATGTTTTTCGTCCTATGTACTCGGAAACATTCTCGATTCAGTCGGACTTTCGCCTTGGATGCATTTTTTAAAGGCTTTGGGCAGAATAAGCCTTTTTTCAGCCTTTACACTTGTTTTTTTTGTTGTCCGCGATATTCTCGCTTTTGGTTCAATCAGTTATCCGTCAAAAGACGGTGTAAAATACGTACATCTGTTTAATACCAGTTACGACGGACATTTTTTTGTATCAATTCCTGGAACGCTGATTATGCTTGGTCTGATTTTTGCCCTGTTCGCCTTTGTAAACCGCAAAATAATGATTGTTCAAAGGAGTAGGAAATACGATGATGTCTGATTTGTTTGTTAATTATTGTTTTGCTTCTTCAGTTGTATATGTGTTCGGTATAGGACTAAAGCATATCCTGCTGGATTCTTTTTCAATAAAAGACTGGAGCATGGAATTTGTTTATACGGTACTGTGTGTGGTTTTTTCTTCCCTTTCAGTATGGGGAATAAGTAATCTTGTACTTGTTCCTTACGGACTTCAGGAATTGTTTCCGTTGTTTGCTGTAGTTTTTGTTCTGCTTTTTAATTCGATTATAAATACTTTTTTTAAGATTCTCTCATTCCAGCCGGTAAAGGCGGTTCTTATATGCCTGATTATTGTAGTGCTGGCTGTAAACGAAAGTGTCAGAATGAGTGATGTTCTTGTTATTTCAATGACGGCTGTTTTTTCAATGTTTTTGGGTATTCCGATTATTTTTACAATAAAACAGAGAATGGGAAGATCCTCCGTGCCGCAGAGTTTCAGGACAATTTCAGTTGTTTTTTTCAGCGCCGCGTTTATCTTTTTTATCGTTTATTCATTCCAGGTCGCCTGGTTCTATAAGGGAGTTCTGAAATGATATTTTTGCTTACAATACTTGCGGGTCTGGTTCTTGTTTATTTTTTCCTTTTTATATTTCCTTCAAAATCGGTAGATAAGGAAATTGCTTATTCAGGCAAAGAAATTTTTTCAAAAAATGATTTGGACATTGTATACACTGAAAGTTCCGCACACGCCACAAATATGAAAGCCGTAGTAAAGTGCAGCCCTCAGCGTTCTGTTGTCGCAAAGGGATTTACTTACGCCGACGTGCAGGACTGCCGCCTTTTTAAGAATGTGTATGAGAGTGAGTCCAAATGCCGCTGGGGTTGTATAGGCTTTGGAAGCTGCGTGCCTGTATGTCCGCAGGAAGCAATCGTTATTGAATCTCATACCGCTGTAATAACTTCATCGTGTATAGGCTGCGGCAAATGCGTTGATTCCTGCCCGAACGGTTTGATAGAACTCATTCCAAAAGACGCCGCTTATTACATTGCCTGTGCGGCGCACGGCGGCGATATGATGAAGCCTGTATGTTCAAACGGTTGTACAGGATGCGGAAAGTGCAATACTTCTGAAAGTGATGCTTTTTCAGTAAAAAATGCTCTTGCAAAGATTAACTACAGAAAAGATTTACAGGCTGGCGCAAAAGCTTCGGCCGCATGTCCTGCAAAGTGTATAGTTGAATGTGTTAAAAAAGAAAAAAACAGCTTTAAATTTTGGAACTTATGCTATAGGATGTTACATAACGGAAAGTCAGACGATTAAAAGTAAAAGGTTATAAAAGTGAATCTTTGTTTCGGCATATATACAAATTTGTCTTTAAATTCTCTTGATGAAAATCAGTATGAGTCTGTATATAAAAAGCTCGGAACATTTTTATACAACAATGCGCATATAAAATTCTCCTTCTATTTTTCCGGTACTGCGCTGGAATGGCTGCAAAAAAATCATCCCGAATACATTACTATTTTGGGTGAAATGCTTGCTCGAAAACAGGTTGAACTGTTAGGCGGCGGCTTTTACAGCCCGATTTTTCCGATTATCCAGTCCGTAGACAGGGTTTCGCAGATTGAGATGCTTACCACTGCAATACGAAAGAGCTTTGGCAGAAGGCCACGCGGTTGCTGGCTGCATGAAAGCGTATGGGATTCAACAATGATTTCAAATCTTTCGTCGGCGGGAATTGAGTATGTGCTGCTTGATGCGGGGTTGTGCAAAAAAAGCATGGTTCAGCCGGTATGCTCGCCGTGTATTGTTGAAGACGGCGGAAAAACAATGTTTGTGCTTCCTACGTATTCGGACATGATTAACAATGCCGTTCCTGCGGACAGTTTTTACCGGATGCTGAAAGAAAAAAACACGATTGCCGAGAATGAACCGTCGGTATGCGTCTTTTTTTCGCCTGAACAGATTGAAAAATCATATTCTACGGCTTGGTTTGAAAAACTCTTCCGCCTTGCAGACCGCGATGAGTTTGTTAAACTCAATTTACCCTCTGAAGTTGTACGTTCTACCAAAGATTTTGAAAAAATCTTCATTAATTCCGGTATGAGCCGAAAGCTTTTGATGGAACTTGATTCCAACGGTTTTGATACATCACGGCAGACTGACATTAAAACGTTTATGCTGCTTAATCCTGCAATAATGCAGATATATTCAAAGATGACATATGTTGCGCTGCTGATTAACCAGATGCGGGGCGACAAGGAACGAAAAAAGGCAGCGAGGGAAGAACTGTGGAAGGCTCAGAACGGAGCCGCGTACATTCAGTATGATAAAGATGATACCCGTAATGCAGGAGTGCGAAAACAAGTGTACAAAGCCCTGCTTGAAGCGGAAAAAATTACAAGGGAATCAGGTGCATTTACGGATTTGCTGCTTTCGTTTGACATAAACATGGACGGATACGAGGAGTATATGGCTCAGCTTCAGTCTTACAATGCCTATATTTCTCCCCGCGGTGGTTACATATATGAGTATGATGTTTTTTCGTGCTTTTATAATTTTGTTTCAATTTGCACAAAGGAACGGAAAAAGAACGGCTTTTTTACAGATTATGTTCTGAACGATGATAATCTCGAAAAACGAAAGAGAGGTGTATATGTTCCTAATCCGCTGGAAGAAACGTTCTACACTGAGCAAAAGTACGACAAAGTAAAGCAGGAACTTATTTTTTCCGTTGAAACCGTTCTGAATGAGAAAACTGTACAGATAAAGAAAAAGTATAAGTTCCTTAAGGATTCCGTTAAGCTTGAATACAACCTGAAGAATGTTTCGTCAGAACAGGTTGACGGTAGCTTTGTATCTGAAATAGACATTGATTTTGAAAGCATTGATGAAAAAAAGCTTCTTCTTGAAAGCGGTACCGCCGCAAAAACAAATCCGTTTCTGCCTTCGGATCGTTATAACTCAAAGGAACAAATATCCGTGCTTAAGATAACAGATAACAGCGCGGCTACATCACTGACTTTTGCCGTAAATGATCTTGCTTCGCTGTATTCGTATCCTGTTATTGAAGACGGAGCCTATTCTTATTCTGTTTTTGGCATATACTGGAAATTGGATCTGCTTCCTGGAAAAGCAGTTACCAAAACAATAGTTCTGTCGTCAAAGCCTGTTAAGAAAAGTAAAAACAAAAAAGTCTGAAGTTTATGGTGAGAAACACTCATTTTCCGGTTACAATACTGAAAATTGCTTTAACCGGTGAGAGCAACCGCCTGGTTACGTATTTAACAGGCGAAAACCTGATTGCAACTTCTACGCTGTACGGCGGTCCTAAAAGCAAACTGCGCTCACTTGTTTCGCCTTTCCATGCGGGGACTTTGTACATTTATACAGACCCTGTACGAAAAACCTCAAAAATTACCGATTTTGACGTTTCCGCCTTTCGGCCGTCTTTGCGCGAAGATTTGTACAAAAACTGGGCTGCAACCCTGTGCTCGGAGCTTGTGTTAAAAACATTTGCCGGCGGACAGGTTGAAGGTAATGTGTTTGCTCTTGTAAACGGTTTTCTTGACGGTTTGGATTTGGTTTCTGAAAACGAATCAAGGATAGGGACATTAAGGTTTTTGTGGAGATACTTGGGCGAGTTGGGGCTACAGCCCGACGTAACTGAATGTTTTTCGTGCGGAACGGAGTTTGACCGGAATGAGGAATCGGAAAGCGTTATGTATTCCGCCGGTGAAAACGGTTTTTTGTGTAAGTTCTGCAAAAACACGGCAAAAGCACCGGGCTCGATTGAAATTTCAAAAAATGCGCTGCTTTATCTTCAGGCACTGCAGTTTCTTTCGCCAAAGGAAGTACGTGCCGTCAGCATAGATTCAAAAACTTTCGGTCAGTTGCAGGAACTTATATTTTATCTAATCAACAGAGCCACATCTTTTTCGTTAAATACACTGGAAAGCCGTTCAATCGTGTGGTAAAATCAAATAGTGTAACAAAATAATAAGGAGTTGGAAACATGAGGGCTGTGGATATAATTCTTAAGAAACGCGGAAATTCCTTGAATCCTCGCGGAGCTGAACTTACAAGGGAAGAACTTGAATTCCTTGTGGGTGGTTATGTTCGGGGTGAAATACCTGATTATCAGATTGCCGCCTGGCTTATGTCCGTTTATTTTAACGGAATGAGTTTTGATGAAACCGGCGTTCTTACCGAACTGATGCTGCATTCGGGCGAAACAATTGACCTTTCCAGCCTTAAAAATCCCAATCCTTTTGTTGATAAGCATTCTACAGGTGGTGTTGGCGACAAAATCTCACTTCCGCTAGCACCAATTGTTGCCGCTTGCGGTGTCAGTGTACCGATGATGAGCGGACGTGCGCTCGGCCATACAGGCGGAACGCTTGATAAGCTTGAATCAATTGACGGATACAAAGTAGGCCTCTCGCAGACGGAGTTCTGCAATATTATTAAACAGTGCGGCTATGCAATGACAGGACAGACAAAGCAGATTGTTCCTGCGGACAGACTTTTGTACGCACTGCGTGATGTTACGGGAACTGTAGAATCCATTCCGCTTATAACGGCGAGCATTCTTTCCAAAAAAGTAGCCGAAGGTTCCGACTGTCTTGTGCTTGACGTAAAGTACGGCAACGGTGCTTTTATGAAAACTCCTGAGCTCGCGGAAGATTTGGCGGTTTGTATGGTAAACACGTTAAAATCAATGGGTAAAAAATCAGCCGCATTATTAACCTGCATGGACACGCCTCTCGGAAGAAAAATAGGTAACTTCCTTGAAATTGAAGAAACCGTTGAATGTTTGCAGGGTACTGATATACCTGATGTTATGGAACTTACATATTCTCTTGGAGCGCACATGTGTGTGTTCGGCAATAAAGCGCGTACGCTTGAAGAAGGACGCGAAAAGTGCATGAAGGCTGTAAGTGACGGTTCTGCGCTGGATTTATTCTATAAAAACGTGGAATTACAAGGCGGAAATGTTTCAAAACTTGAAAAAGAGATTGGCAAAAGACGCAGTCCGCATAAACGGGAATTAGTAGCAGAAAAAGACGGATACATTTACATTGAAGCATATAAGACGGGTGTAGCAGGTTGCAGCCTTGGCGTAGGAAGAAACAGAACCGATGAAGATGTTTGCCCTGATGCGGGAATGATACTGCGCAAAGTTTCCGGCGATAAGGTTCGTAAAGGCGATGTAATAATGGAAGTTTACGGCAGGGATGAAAAGTGTTTTGATTTTGCAATGCCGCTTTTGAACAGTGCTGTAACATATTCGGACACTCCTGACAGCCGTCTTCATAATCCTCTTGTATTAAAGACTATAACAGGTTAGGGCGATGCGGATAACCGGCGGAACGCTTTGCGGAAGAATAATAAAATGTCCTGACGGCATAATACGGCCTGCTATGGACAGAATGAGGGAATCTTTGTTCAGTATTCTGGGCGATTTGACAGGCAAATCGTTTCTCGATATGTTTGCAGGGTCGGGTATTCTCTCATTGGAAGCAGCGTCGCGGGGTGCAACAAAAATCGATCTTGTTGAAAAGGATAAACTGAAAATAAATACAATCCTGGAAAACGTTTCTATTTCGCCGGTAAAGATTAACTGTCATTTTATGGCGGTTGAATTGTACATAAAACGTAATAAACAACAGTATGATGTAATCTTTTTGGATCCGCCGTTTCCGTACAAGTATCATCAGGATTTGATTCTTCGTTGTTCCACAACAAATGCGCTTAAAAAAGACGGCGTGCTGCTGATTCATCGTCCTGCCGAGAGACACCTTGATGAAAAAATAGGTAACTTTGTAAGAACCGATGAGCGGGTGTATGGAAGGTCTATTCTTGATTTTTACAGACCTGCAGAATAGTTTTTACAGAATTTGAAACTGAATGCTTGAATCGTTTTTAAGAACTTTTACAATGGGCTCGGTAACAGCCTGACCGATTTTTAATGTACATGACTTTATTATTGTTCCGGGTTTTATGTCTTTGGTCAGTTCTTTTTTTTCCGGCTCAAAGATAATAACTGATGAAAACATACTTATTATCTGTCCTGTAATAATTGCGTCCGATACAGGGTGCGAAAAAATAAAAGTTGTAGCGTCTCTTTCAGAAATAAGATTGTTTTGTGTGAGCAGGTTGTAGATAACCTTTTTGTCGGTTTCGGTAAGGTCGGGACTAATCATCCGTTTTATACCGAGCTGTTCCATTTTTTCCTGCTCATCATCACTCTGTTCGCTTTTGGAGATGAGAACAAAAAGTGTTTTTTCAAATTTAGGGTCGCAGATGATGAACTGAACGAAAACTTTCCATAAACGCGGAAAGCTTTCTGCATCAACAATTACAAGATGCGGAGAGATTTCGTCAATGTTGTCCAGAGCTTTGAGAACATTGTGATAACATATCATTTCGCTCCCAATACTTTGCAGGTATTGGGAGATGTTTTTTACAGCGTTTTCTTCTTCGGAAACAAGCAGAGTTTTCATTCAGTACCAAGATTTTCAACGCTGTAGTCGTATATCTGCCAAATTCCGTCACGTTTGCGGACGTAATATGTGTAACGCTTTATTTCTTTGAATGTATCATATGCAAACCATTCTTTTACGGTAACAGTACCTTCCGTTGCGGAATAAAGTGTGCGTTCAATTACGAATTTTTCGGGGATTGAAACAATGTCTTTATCAAGTTTTTCCTGCTGCAAATAGAGCTTGTAGTTTTCAAGCATACGGGCGCGCATATCAGCGGATTCTGAGCGGTATTTGCGGCTTCTTGTAGCGTTTGACATAAGCATTTCTTCTATATCCATATACAGGAAGAATTGATCCCACAAACTTCGCTGGCGGGCGATGATTGTCTGTTCAACAACCTGATCCGGAGAAATGCTCTGCGGTTTAAGAATATCTTTGTTTGAATTAGAAAGAGGAAGTGCTGCAACAGCGGCTGCACTCGGAGACGGTTTAACTTCAAGAGTAAGTCTGTTAGTTACAAAGTAAAGGCTTGGTTTGTTGGAATTGGTAATTACGTTGCCTGTACCGGTTTTGATTGCCGCATACTGGTTTTTAAACAATTCGGGATAAAACTGAAGTTCAAGGTAGTATACAGCTGATTCGGGAATAATGAGGTAGTCTTTTACGTTTTCAACAAATGAATATTCTTCTCCGGGTTCAAGGGCTATTTCCCTGTAAAAAACGGTCTGTGTGGTACTTCTTTTCTTTATAAAATTGCTTGAATGTTCAAGTCTTACGTTTTTAACCGTATAAGCAGTAAAATCAATGCTGAACATTCTGTCTTCGGCAAGCTTGAAATGAATTGTGTCTGAACCTTTGTTTGCTATTGTTACTTTTACATTGACAGGGTTATCAATATCATTGCCGGGATAATACATGGTTTTATTGTAAAACTTGATTGAAACCTCGGCTCCTTTCATTGAATCAGTTAAATCTTCAGAAAATATCTGTTGTGCAAGAATTAAAAAAATAGTTATAATACAAAAAAGAATACGTTTCACGACATGCTCCTTTTAATTATATCGGACTATTTATATGAATACCTTATACCCTGATTTGTTACAGAAAAAAATTCATTCCTGGAATGAAATGCAAAAACTCATTCTTTCGCTTGAAAAAAATGCATATCCTCAGGAAATTGAAGGAATTCAAAACGGTCTGTATGGTTTTTTTATTTCCGAATATCTTAACGCAAAAAAGGCAGCGGCTTTGCACAGTCTGCAGTATGGAACAAAAGTCCCTGCCGCTTCTGACAGCGACTTGATTGTTGTTGTTCCAACAGAAAAAGATGCCGAATCATTGTACACGGATTTTAAGGGAGCCTTTCCTCCTCAGGAGAACGCCAAAACCGGTGAAACTGAAATTCCGGTTGTAATTAACAAGTTTTCATGGTGGGGGCTTGTTCCGTATCGTCCTGCATCACGAGGTTCGCTTGTTTTTGGTGAGCGTGCTGCCTTTTTGGCAAAACTTGCGGCACGAAAAGACAAAGCTTTTACAAAAAACGAAAAGCCTAATATATTTGTTATGACGCAGCGTGCTTTTCAAACGCCTGTACCGCCGCCCGAATATGAAAAATCACTGCTGTTTTCAATACATACAGGCGACCAGTTTGATTCACAGAGTCTGGCGGAAAAATTGGTTCAAAATGGATATGTAAGAGTTCCTCGTGTTACCGTAAAGGGCGAATTTACTTTGCGCGGCGAAGTTCTCGATATATACATGCCCGGTGAGGATTATGCCTACAGAATAACGTTTGATTTTGACGCTGTAGATAAAATCCGCGCTTTTAACACGGCTGACCAAACTTCAGTTGCTTCACTGGATTCGATTGTTGTGTATCCGATGAAAGAAGTTGTATGGACGGATGAACTTGTAGAAAAGCTTTCAAGCATCATAGAAAAAAACAAAACCGAGTTTCCGTCCGGTTGTGAAACACTGCTTACGGAACTTTCCGTTTCAAAGGAAAGCGAGGGTGAAGAACTATTTTATCCGCTGCTGTTTGCGGACGGAAGTAAGAAAAACTGGTCGGTTGCAGACTATGTTTCGCCTGATACTGCCGTTATGTACATTGATTATGACAGGCTGACCAATGCACAGGAAAGCCTGGAGCGTGAATACGAAGGATTGTACAAAAAAGCAAAGGCTGCGGCGGATGTACCTGTCCCTGAAGATATTCTGTTCAAATTTGACGATGTTGAAAAACGCCATAAAAAAAATATTTACCTAAGAACAATTCACGGAAAAGAACTTGAGAGTGCTGAATGGATTAAATTAGAAACGGACGCTCCCAGAAGCTTTTTTGGAAATATCACATATCTTAAAGAACAGCTTGATTCTTT
>DBWK01000087.1:8822-10158 GCA_002308875.1 Treponema sp. UBA1240 | reverse complement strand
TAATACAGGAAAACGAGATTTTTGGCAGAAGAAAGCACATCCCCAAGTCCACCAGATACACAAAGAGCGCGGTAATCGATACATTTGTAGAGCTTAATCCCGGCGACTATGTTGTTCATGTAAATTATGGAATTGGTTTGTTCAAAGGAATAGAACGTGTAAGAACAGGCGGAAATGAGCGGGATTACATTAAAATTGAGTATGCGGACGAGGAAAACGTTTTTATTCCCATCGAACAGGTAAACCTTGTCCAGCGCTATATCGGCAACGAAGGAAATGATCCCAAACTTGACCGGCTTGGTTCAAAGAGCTGGGAAAACCGAAAGAACAAGGTAAAAAAATCAGTAGAAGATATTGCCCAAAGGCTTATTCTGCTTTATTCAAAGCGGAAAGCCGCAAGAGGATTTCCGTTCCCTAAGGACGGCGAGTTTCAGATTGCGTTTGATGCCGCCTTTCCGTATGAGGAAACGGAAGATCAGCTCACATGTATAGAAGAAGTAAAGGCGGATATGGAAAAACCTGTTCCCATGGACAGGCTTATCTGCGGTGACGTTGGATACGGAAAAACTGAAATCGCCATGCGCGCCGCCTTTAAAGCCGTTATGGGCGGAAAGCAGGTTGCCCTGCTTGCGCCTACAACAATTCTTGCGGAGCAGCATTATGAAAACTGTGTGGAACGTTTTGAAAACTTTCCCGTAAAAATAGCACAGCTTTCAAGGTTTATTCCGCCTGCGGAACAGAAAAAAACGCTTGAAAAACTTAAAAACGGCGAGCTGGACATTATCATAGGAACCCACCGCATAATCCAAAAAGATGTTGTTTTTAAGGATTTGGGGCTGATGATAATTGACGAGGAACAACGCTTTGGTGTAAAAGACAAGGAACGCCTCAAGGAACTGAAGACAAACATAGATTCGCTTGCAATGAGCGCAACTCCAATTCCACGCACATTGCACATGAGTATGCTCAAAATCCGCGACATGAGTATCCTTAACACGCCGCCACAAAACAGACAGGCTATAGAAACCGTCATAGATTCGTACAACGATGAACGTGTTGCAAGGGCAATACGGCAGGAAGTTGAGCGCGGCGGCCAGGTGTTCTTTTTGCACAACCGTGTTGAAACGCTTGAAGAAACAAGAAGAAAGCTTGAACAGCTTGTTCCTGAAATGCTGATTGACATTGCACATGGTAAGATGAGCGCCGGTGAGCTTGATGACATTTTCCGCAGATTCAAGATGGGCGGTTTTCATGTACTTGTTTCTACGACAATTATAGAGAATGGTATAGACATCCCGAACGTAAATACGATTATCATAGACAGGGCTGATATGTA
>DBWK01000087.1:1873-8671 GCA_002308875.1 Treponema sp. UBA1240 | reverse complement strand
AGCGGTTTTAAGATTGCCATGAAAGACATGGAAATCCGCGGCGCAGGAAACCTACTCGGAAAAGACCAGTCCGGTGATGTTTACTCAGTTGGTTTTGATTTGTATCTGCGCTTGCTGGAAGAAGCAGTTCAGCGTCTTTCCGACGAAAACTATCAGGAAGAGAACGAAGTCCTGCTTGAACTCGAATACAGCGGCTTTATTCCTGAAACATACATTCAGAATCCCCAGACAAAGATGGAAGTTTATAAAAAGATTGCGTCCGTTAATACAAAAACGGAGCTGGAACAGGTCTACTTTGAACTTTCAGACCGCTTTGGTCCTATACCCGACGAAGTGCAGAGTCTGCTTTCGCTGGCGGAAATACGTATCATATGCAAAAAGCTTTATATTTCCACACTCAAGGAACGGAACGGCGAAGTCAGCGTTGATTTTGCCAAAGTTTCGAACATTTCAGTGGAAAAAGTTCTGCGGCTTATAAAAGAAAATGCCGGCAGAGTCAAGCTTGATCCGCACAAGCCTAATATGCTTATTCTCCAAACCGGAAAAATCGGACTTAAGGAAAAAAGCGAATTCATCAGGGAAAAGCTCGAACAGCTGTTATAAAGTAAATCAGATGTTTAATGTACAAAACTCCGTGTAAATTGTATAATATCAACATATTGTTTTTGCAAGGAAAAAATGATGTCTTTATTTGCTACGTATTGTCTTATGATGTTTATTACAGTCTGTGTCGGTTTCTTAGGACTACGCTGGCTGTCGCTTAATTTGATTGAATGTAATGTTGCCGGACACTATTTTTCCGGAAGTTTCGGTTCAATTGTTGTCGCACTTATAATAATATACGCTATTATTTGTTTTATAGCATATTTTACGATAAAACCGCTTGAAAAAGTTCTCGATGACATAAAAAAGAAAAAACGGAATCCGGATGATGCTGACATAAAGATTGCCAATAAGGTATTTAAGCATGTAAATATGATAACCTTTGTGGTAGTTTTGGTCGGTTTTTTTATGGTTCAGTTTTTCCTTTCACTTTTACACTTAAAACATAAAGAAGTAACACCGGATTCGTTTGTATTCATCAATCTGCTTGCAACTTTTACAGGTCTCCAGTTCGCTGTTTTGGATACGGTTGTTGTTAAAAAAATCTGTTCTGCGTATTACAAAGAATTGAAAATTTACAAAATCGATGATGATGTAAAAGTTAAATCCGTAACATTTCAAATATTTCTTACAGTTCTGTGTATGTTCTGTAATGTTTCTTTCAGTATGTACTGCGTTTCAAAGGGGCTTATCTCTCTTCCGCTTGGACTTGATTCACAAGCTCTTTTCAAAGAATACGTAACAAAAGGAACACAGACTTTTATATTTGAACTTTTGCTGTGTATGCCGGCGGTAATAATTCAGCTTAATACGCTGCACGAAAGAATCAGTTACACAAAGGGAATGATTACACAGCTCGGGCAAAAAAGCGATTTGTCAAAACACATTGAAATTTCAATGTACGATAATTTTGGTCTGCTTATCGGGTCGGTAAACGCGCTTATAGATACGCTCGGCGATATGACCGGCGAGTTGAAAAAAGGTACCGCTTCCGTTGCGGAATCCGCTGATGTGCTTTCGCAGGTAACACAGTCTTCGGGAATGGCACTGAACATAGTGAACGAGCATTTTGACCGTATCAATGCGGAAAGCGAAAATCAGACATCGCTTATAAATGCTCTTGAAAGTGATATAAAGATTCTTGAAGACGGTGCAAAGGAAGTTGGTGACAAGATTGAACAGCAGAGTGCTTCAATGGCGCAAAGTACCGAATCTTTCTCCTACATTGCAAAAAACATAACATCTGTTTCTCAAACTACACGTGAAGCTGATTCAATTTCGGACAAGCTCAAGAATGAGTCGCAGTTTGGTAATGAGTCGCTGGCGAATGCTATCAATTCCATAAAAGAAATACAGGATGTATCAGGAAAAGTACAGGCTATTGTTGACGTAATACAGAACATTGCGGCACAGACAAACCTGCTTTCAATGAACGCGGCGATTGAAGCCGCTCATGCGGGTAATTATGGTGCCGGTTTTGCCGTTGTTGCCGGTGAAGTCCGTTCGCTTGCAAATTCTTCATCAAAGAGTGCGGCAGACATCAAAAAACTTATTGATGATATGGTAACAAAGATCAACCTTGGCGTAAACGCAATAACAGCCGCAGTTGAATCGTTCAAGTCAATAACTGAAGATGTAAATGCAAACCGTTCTCTTGTTCAGAACATAAGCCTTTCTATGGTTCAGCAGCAGGAAAATGTAACTTCCGTTACAAAAGCTATGGAGGAATCTGTAGAAATATTCAAATCTGTGCAGAATGTTATTACAAAGTTGACTGAAAGTATTGGTACGGTAAGAAATACGATGAGTTCCGTAAAAGAATCTTCGGGTAATGTAGAAAACGTAATAAAACAAAGTATTGGTGCTTCAGATTCATTAAAAAATGCTATTGAGCTTGTTGCCATGAACGTAACTGAGAATACTCAGGCTGTTGAAAAAATGCAGGATAAAATCAAGATTTACAATTAAGATGAGGCAATCCTTTAAAAAAGGAAGGGGCTGCCCTGCGACAGCCCCTAAAAGGAGAGTTTTTTACGATTTTAGCTTTAACCAATAACAGCCTTTATGCAAACTGTTCCGGATTTTTCACTTGAACTTACTACAGTGCCGTTTATTGAAGCATTTCCGCTTTCAACCGACAAACTTACGTTTCCTGTAGGATTTTTATTTATTACAGAGATTTTGTACGTTACTCCGCGATAGATACGTGTCATTTCCGCGTTTTTAATGTGCTTAGGAAAGCGCGGTTCAATGCGCAGACCGTTATATTCAGGACGCAGACCGCTTATATACTGTGAAAGTGCTACAAAGTTCCATGCTGCAGTTCCCGTAAGCCAGCTGTTCTTTGCTTCACCGTGGCGGCGTGCTTCTTTTCCTGCTACCATCTGTGCATAAACATAAGGCTCCAGTCTGTGGATTTCGCTTATGTCTTCAAGATATGCAGGCGCAATCTTTTTGTAGTATTCCCATGCTTCTTCAGGTCTTCCGTTTACAACTTCACCGATGATTACCCACGGATTGTTGTGGCAGAAGATACCGCCGTTTTCTTTGTATCCCGGCGGATATGAAGAAACTTCACCGAGTTCAATGTGATATTCCTTGTACGGCGGGTCAAGAATGACAATTCCGTACTTGGTATCAAGATGCTTTTTAACGCTGTCCAATGCTTTTATCGGGTAACCTTTGTCAGCACCGATTTTTGCCATTGAGCCGAAGCCCTGTGTTTCAATAAAGATTTTACCGTCTTCGCATTCTTTTGAACCGATTTTCTTTCCAAAGTCATCATATGCTCTGATGTACCATTCGCCGTCCCAGCCAGCCTTGCAAATCTGTTCTTCCATCTTTGCGGCCTGTTCTTCGGCAAATTTGGCTTCGGCTTCGTCACCCATAATGCGGCACATTGCGGCATAATCCGGCGCAACAAAAACAAACATCTGCGCAATCATCACGGATTCTGCGTTTTTGCCTTCCTTGTTTGTACAAGTCTGGAAAGAATCGTTGGGGTCCTTGCTGAAGCAGTTCAGGTTAAGACAGTCGTTCCAGTCGGCGCGGCCGATAAGCGGCAGTCCATGGGGACCGATGTGGTTTACAATATAGCGGAATGAGCGTCTGAGGTGCTCAAACATTGTAGCTTTGTTTGTTTCGCTGTTATCAAACGGAACGTCGACTTTGAGGAAGTCTTCATCACCTGTTTCGCGGATGTAGTTACCTACACCGAGTACAAGCCACAGCGGGTCATCGTTAAAGTTGGAACCGATGTCCGCGTTTCCGCGCTTGGTAAGCGGCTGGAACTGATGATATGCGGAACCGTCTTCAAACTGTGTAGCCGCAACATCGTACAGGCGTTCGCGGATACGGGCTTTAGGCAGCTGGTGCGCTGCGCCGAGCATGTCCTGGGATGTATCACGGAATCCGAGACCGCGTCCGATACCGCTTTCAAAATAGCTGGCAGAACGTGCAAAGTTGTATGTAACAACACACTGGTACTGATTCCAGACCGACATACGGTTGAGTTTTTCATCATCTGTTTTGAGCGTAAAGTGGGAGAGTGTCTCGTTCCAGAAAGCTTTAAGTTCATCAAATGCTTTTTGGACGGCGTCCATTGTTGCAAATTTCTTTTGGAGGGCAACAGCCTTTTCTTTGTTGATTGACTTTAACTTTTGGTTTGTCTGCAAAAGACCTTTTGGTACAGAGGCTTCCCATTTGTTGTTTTCGTCGTTTTCGATATAACCGAGAATAAAGATAAAATCCTTTGATTCTCCCGGTTTAAGTTCAAAATTGATGCGGTGTGAGGCAATCGGAGACCAGCCGTCTGCGACGGAGTTTCCGCTTTTACCTTCGATAATTGTTACAGGTTCGTCCAAGTTGTTGTTAAGACCGAGGAATGTTTCCCTGTCCGTGTCAAATCCGTCTACCTTGCAGTTTACGGAGTAGAAAGCAAAGTGATTGCGTCTTTCGCGGTATTCGGTCTTGTGGTAAATGGCAGAACCACCGTCAGCAACTTCTACTTCGCCTGTGGAAAAGTTTCTCTGAAAGTTTGTTGTATCATCCTGCGCATTGTAAAGACACCATTCTATGAACGAAACAACTGAAAGTTTTTTTGCTTTTTTACCGTTGTTTTTGAGAGTCAGGGTCTGAATCTCGGCGTTTGTTCCGTTGGGTACAAAATAGAGAACGTCAGCTTTTACATCGTTTTTTGATGAAGAAAACTTTGTGTAGCCAAATCCGTGACGGCACTCAAAAGAATCAAGGTCGACACGCATAGGCTTCCAACCGGGATTCCAGACTGTGTCGCCGTCTGTGATGTAAAAATAGCGTCCGTTGTTATCAAGCGGAATATCGTTGTAGCGGTAGCGTGTAAGACGGCGGAGTCTTGCGTCTTTATAAAAGGCGTAACCGCCTGCTGTATTAGAAATCAATGAAAAGAACTGTTCGTTTCCAAGATAGTTGATCCAAGGATACGGAGTCTGTGGTGTGTTTATTACATATTCACCGTTTGCGTCATCAAAAAAACCGAATTTCAATTAAAAGTGTCTCCAGTGTCAGAATTAGTTGATTTATTAAATCAACTAACTAGACAATAACATTACATCACTGATTTGTCAAGGTTTGATTCAATGGCTTTGCACAATGTTCTCAACAGGAATAATTTGCAATGATTTTATCGCCTTAAATCTTGAAAAGGTCAATTTCAGAGCCAATCTGCTTGATATTGTTAGCAACTTTGTCCGAAATTATTGAAAGCGTAGTTCCTGTTTCATTGATGCGGTCTGCACCGACATGCATTTCCTGAATTTTGTCTTTCATAAGGTCTGTTGCATCCTGCAGCTTCTGAACTTCGGCAAGAATGTGCTTGTTTCCGTTCATCATCTCGTTAGAGGCGGCGCGAACTTCTGAAGTAGAATTTTTCATAGACTGGAGCGCATCGATAATCTGCTTGGAACCAGTCTGCTGCTCTTCCATTGCACCCTTAATCTGCGCAATAATCTCGCTTGTTTCGTTTATGCTCGTTTCGATTGCCGAGAATGCGGTATTAGTCTCGTTTGAAACATTAACAACTGCTTGAATCGTTTCTTGAATTTTATTAAGCTCAGAACCGATTGTCTTAGATTGGTCTGTAGAAGTTTCTGAAAGTTTGCGGATTTCATCAGCAACAACGGCAAAACCTTTACCGGCTTCTCCGGCGTGCGCAGCTTCAATCGCCGCATTCATAGCAAGCAGGTTTGTCTGCTCCGCAATACCTGCAATGGCAGCATTCGCATCTTGCAGCATCTTAGACTGCTCGTTAATTTGCATAATCTTTTCGTTCGCATTACTTTGCTTATTGGAGCCATCGTTTGAATGACGCTCAAGCTGTTTGAACGATTCTATCATCTTGTTGACTGAATTGTTTACAGAATCAATGTTGGCAATCATCTGTTCAACGGCGGTAGAAGCCTGTGAAACACATGTTGCCTGGGAAGCAATCATGTGTTCAAGTGATTCAATATTCGCGCTTATCTCATTGACAGCACCGGCTGTTTCTTGAACAGAATCAACCTGCGAGCCGATCTGATCGTTTACGCTGTCAATATTCAAAATAATTTCCTTGATTGAAGATGATGCATCCTTTGTACTTGTCTGTAGGTCAGCATCTACAGAAATCAAATCTTCCTTTGAGTTCTTTAAGTTTGAAACAATGCCATGAAGTTTTTCGACAAATGCGTTAAAGCCGTCTACAACGTCACCGATTTCATCATTCGTAACGGAAGGAATACGCTGTGTAAGATCCGCGTTTCCGCTTGAAATTGTGTTAACAGATTCTTTTACGGTCCTAAGCGGCTTGATAAGCAGAGTTATCAAAAGAGCAATAATTGCAGCTGAAATTAGGGTTGCTATACTGACAATAGAGGCTGTTATTTTTCTGACTGATTTCAGTGATCCAAAATAAACGTCATATGGAGCTACAGTAAAAACTGTCCATGTTGTATTAGGAACTTTTTTGTAAGCAGCAATAAGATGAACATGAATATTCGGGTCAACAAAGTCTTCGATTCCTTCTTTTCCCTGAAAAATATTTGAAAGAACAAGCCCTAGACCCTCATTTTCGTCAAGTTTTGCTCCACCCTCATCTTCACTTTTCTCTGTTTCAGCCGAATTTGCATTTGCAACAGTGGTGGCTGTTGCCCAGTTCAAAACAGACGGATGCATTCCGCC
>DBWK01000087.1:0-1803 GCA_002308875.1 Treponema sp. UBA1240 | reverse complement strand
TCGTTATAAACAGGAACACTGTAATGCTGAAGAACAGAATTTGTTACGGCACTCAAAGCGGGATCAGAAGCAAAGTCCTTTCCTGCAAATGCTTCTGAAAAATAAGGTCTTTTAGCAAAATTTATAAGACGACCGTCTGCTGTAATTGCATTTCCTTCTGCATCATAAAATGCAATATTTTCACAGTTCGGACCGACAGTAGCGGCGATGTTCACAAGCTGTTTCTGCTTGACCTCCAATGGAATAGATTCATCTTTCATTATACTAAGCTCTGCAAGAGCATGAAGCATCTGAAAGTGTCTGTCATTTATAGCAATAATTTGGTGTGTTACATCAGTTGAAACTGCGTCCATGTGGGCGTATACACTCTGAACCATACTCTTTGAAGCTGCCCCATATGCAACTGTACCGATTGTCAAGCTTACAACAAGTCCTACAGCGAGATACATAAGCAAAAGCTTAGCTGCAAGCTTAACACGCATTTTCTTTTTTGCCACTTCATTACTCCTAAAAATCTATAGTCAACTGAATCTATAAAATGTTTTTTTGAATTAACAATACAAATAGTATACCATATTTAGAGATTTTGTATATATTTTATTTTTTTAGGACTAATTTTTTTTAAAAAAAGCTTGTTATCAGTTTTTGTGTTATCATTAGAATATGTTTATAAACCGGCTTTGTATCAAAGCCGGTTCTGGTGTATCTAACTGCTATTGAACTACCACCGCATCCGAAACTGTTTTAACAAGTTCCTTTCGTACTTGTTTATGATACAAAGGAGTTTTTGTTTTTAGTACAATACGATAAGTGCCACTTGTAAGCATTTTCGGTAATGGAAACAACAATGTTCCCGGCTTGTTTACAGAAAGTTTTGCCGTTACAGGAGTCCAGTCAGCACCGGATTCATCAATTACAGCTTCCTCTCCTGTTGCAGGTGCAAGCCATATTCCGCTGCCTTCGCCACCAATCATCAGCTTCTTTCCTGTTATTTGGACAGTACCATTTAGCGAAAGTGTTCCTTCTGCAGAAGCTGTTTCAACATCAACTATTTTTGTGATAGTGCCTACAGGTTCAGAATAATCTTCCTTTTCAACAGCTATTTCTGAAATTGCATCCTTTGTAAGTTTTGACTGAAGGAATTTTACAGAAATATCAGGAGTTTCTGTCGTTCCGTCTGTTGTACCTTTGCAGGCAAGATAGAGCACACCCAGATTAAGACAGTTTACAGAATTGCCTTTCTTTAATGATTCGATAATGGTTTGTTCAAGAGCATTACAAACTGAATAAACTGTACCTGTATCGTATTGCGGAACTTTTTTTGCCACAAGCTGAAGAATATTACCTACAGAGTGGGTTTTACGGACAGTTCTTCCAAAATACTTTTTGGAAGAATCTTTTGCATAACGGTTTGGCTGTAATTTTACAGACACATGACCTTTGGGATCCTCAATGGTATTCATGAGGTTTGGATTGGTTGCTGACATAAGCGTAGCCTCCGATAAATAAAAATTGTGATAACGGCTCTTGAAACAGAAAAACTAAGACTGTAAAATCTAACTGCGATGTTGGAAACAGTTTTTAACTTTTCCGCTAAGTCTGGGAGCCGCTGCTTGTTACATAACATGCAACTGTTTTCAGACTTTTTTTTGAATTGAACTGATTCTGTTCAGGATTTTTCATCCAGTAACCAAATCTTTTTCAACCCACCATATATAGTATTGAAAAAAAAATGTATTTTTTGCCCATATTTCAAAAAAAATTTGAAAAAAAATGATTTTTTTTAAATATTTTTTTAACAGT
>DBWK01000083.1:13803-24083 GCA_002308875.1 Treponema sp. UBA1240 | reverse complement strand
TTATTATCTTGATGTATAACCTGACAGACAGGTTTAGGAGCATTTATTATGGAAAAAAAGAATCTTGACTGGGGAAATCTTGGCTTCGCTTATCATGAGACAGATAAACGTTTTGTAGCTAATTATAAGAATGGTGCCTGGGATAAAGGCGTCATCACCGAAGATGCAACGGTCCGGATTTCTGAATGTGCAGGTGTTCTACAGTATGCACAAACCTGTTTTGAAGGTCTTAAAGCATATACAACAGAAGATGGAAAAATCGTAACATTCCGCCCTGACCTGAACGCAGAACGCATGGAAATGTCATGCCAGCGACTTGAAATGCCTGTTTTTCCGAAAGACCGTTTTATTGATGCGGTTATGCAGGTTGTAAAAGCCAACGAAGCCTGGGTTCCGCCTTATGGAAGCGGCGCAACACTGTATGTTCGTCCTTATATGTTCGGCTCAAGTTCCGTAATTGGTGTAAAACCCGCTGAGGAATATCAGTTCCGTATTCTTGTTACACCGGTTGGTCCGTATTTTAAAGGTGGTGCTCATCCTATTACAGTCCGCATCTCAGACCTTGACCGCGCTGCTCCGCACGGAACAGGTGACATAAAAGCCGGTCTTAACTACGCAATGAGCCTTCATAACATTGTAGACGCGCACAAAAACGGCTTTGACGAAAATATGTATCTTGATCCTGCATCTCATACTTATATTGAAGAAACAGGCGGTGCAAACATTTTGTTCGTTACTAAGGACAAAAAACTTGTTACGCCTAAATCAACAAGTATTCTGCCGTCAATTACACGCCGCTCGCTTGTTCACGTTGCAAAGGAATATCTACACCTGCAGGTTGAAGAACGTCCTGTAAACAAGAATGAGCTTAAAGATTTTACCGAATGTGGTTTGTGTGGAACAGCGGCTGTCATTTCGCCGATTGGAAAGATTGTTGACCACGGAACGGAAATCTGCCTGCCGAGCGGTATGAGCGACTTTGGTCCGGTCTTAAAAGAACTGTATGACACACTGACCGGTATCCAGATGGGACGCATCAAGGCTCCTGCCGGCTGGATTTACGAAATAAAATAACAAATTAAAAAGCTGTCTGAAAGTTTCAGACAGCTTTTTTTATCAGTGATTGGGTTGTGTAAATATCTTTACTGTATTGGAGCTGTAATATAGAACAAGTAGTTCAGCCATTTGGTATCAGCTGCGCCGGCATAATGAGTTATAACCGCCCAGCCTTTCAGCTGGTTTTTCTTTGTATCAGTTCCTGTTATGCAGAAAGTGATATATGTTTCTTCATAATTGTATTTTTTGTTTTTGATATATTCCACCACATCCTGTATTATCCGGCGGTCTGATTTTGTTGTCTTGTCTTCGTCAATAGGTTCAAAACTGCTGATACCGGAATCAGCAAATACTTTTTCAATAAAAGGCTTGTCCTGCATTAGTTGGACAAATTCAAACCGTGTCATTTTTCCAAGTGGTTCAGAATAAAAAACGCTATTCTGATCCGTTGCAAAAGCGAATATGGTAAACATTAATAACAGAAAAATGCAGGTTATTTTTTTCAAAATTGATTCTCCTTATTTTATTATACAGCAATTATTAAATCGTTGCAAAATGCTTGTAAGTGCATATATAATTCTATTTGTATGAAAAAAACTGCAATTATATGGGTATTCTTGTCCATTTCCGTCATATTGTTTGCCGCTGAAAAAGCGCCTTTATCTGTATTGCCGGAATGTTTGAATGGTTGGGTATCAACTGGAAGTAATAAATCATTTGAAATTTCTGCTGCTGAATCATATTCAGTGCCGACAAGAATAGGTACTGTTGAGATGGGTTCTAATATTTCACTTGCACCTTATTTCCGGCAGAAAGGGATTTCCCTTGGAAAAAGTCCTGAAGAGGTTCTTCCTGTAATTCAGAAGGATGATGCTTTTATACCTGTTAATAAACCTGTTTCTTATAGCTTAAATAAGAATATGCATGTTCATGAGCCTTTTTCATATAGTTCAAATAAAGATATGAAAGAAGACATGGCTATTTATAGACTGAATTATTTGGTTTGTTTTTTAATTTGTCGTGAAAATCCGCAATACTGCTTAAAAATGCAGTTCAGTTCTTTTTATTATTACAGAGATGGAACTATGGTTCTTGACGGTGTATATGTTTTTAAACGTGATAAACCTTTTACTACTGCAGATTCTTTTTTTCGGTATGTAAGGGATTATGAGCGTGATTATAAAGGTGATAAAGAACGAATCCTGAAATGGTCCGATTACACGCAGGAAGAAAAAGATTTCTGTATATTGTCATTTCCTCAGCTTCGCTTTTGGGCAATGGAAGTTACTGAGTTAAAGGTTGATTCAAAGAAAGCATTGGATAAGCTCAATCAGGTATGGAATATTAACTCAAGAACAGAATTACTGCAATTTATTGTTGATTCAAAGGCTGGCAGAACCGGAGCTCAGCCTGCGGGTTTAATCTTTCAAATGTATTTTGATGAAGAAGAGAACAATTACAAAATGATTACTGCTTCTGATTATAACCGGCTGAAAACTCTTTTGGATAAGTATAAGGATATAGATCAGATAGCAATATCCGAATGTCTTGATATACGAGATATTGCAGCATTGTATTTTATCCAGAAAATGCAGGATCGTCTTGGTGAGCACGGTCTGCTTGCATGGGATTACGGACTTTATCTTGTGATGCTGCGTTTGGCATTGTCAGTCGATTGGATTACCAAAGAAGAAGCATTGCAATGGGCAAAGCCACTAATGGAAGAATTGTATGCTGCTTATTCCTCATGGGAAGATTATACGGCTCATTATACGATAGGATTTGGCTTGGATGAAAATTATCTCGCTTGCAGTGTTCCAGTAGCTTTTGTACGTACACGCCATATGGTAGATTCAATATGTGCTTATGATGTTTTGTTTGATTCTGTTTCTGATTCTGATTCAGATGCAAGTGTTTTTACGTTCCATAATGCACCGTTTACAGGAACAGCAAAAAACGGAGATCCTGAGCTGACTTATAATGATGTATGGTACAGTCCTTCCTATGAGGCCGAATTATATATGTCTGCCAATTCTTATTTTAGATATATGGCTGATTATATTAATACAGATGATCAAGCTAACTTAAAAAAACTGATATCACAGAAAAAAAATATACCGGTTGTATGTTATCTGGATGCTTTTTTTAAAAGTGCCGGTTATGATCTTTCCAAAAATCCCTCTCCTTCAAAAATGTTTTCTTTTTTTAATTCAATAGAGCCAAAATTTAGAAATGCTGTCACTCAAAGCAGATTTTATTGTAATTTTTATTGCGATTATGCATTAATAGCTTTTGGTAGTAATAAAATTAACAAGATGTTTGAAGCCTTGGAAAGGCTGAATGAAGAAAACCGTATGACTCCCGAAGCACAGTTCCTTTATGGTATGTACTATTCTATCAAAATGCTGAATGAAAAAGATTTGACCAAACAAAACCAATATACGGCAAAAATAGTTTCATGTTTTGAAAATGCAAAAACCCGATATAAAGCGGATGAGGAAATTAGAAAAATTCTGGAAAGTATTTACGGTTTAAAGTTTGAATATTGATTGTATATCTTGCCGGCTGGTAAAAGTCCGTATATACTTCATATATGAAAAAAAACATTTGTTGTTTTTACTTTTTTTTACTGTGTTTTTTTGCATTTTCCCAGAATACTGTTTCTCCGTTTTGGGGAAACACTCTTGTAAAACAATTTGCGTCAAATTTTAAAAAACAAAAAGAGGACAGAATCCCTCACTGCTTTAACGGATGGGATACTAACGGTTTTTATAATACATCAAAAACTATTTTCACGGTAATACCGACAGCCGAAAACGTTCTTAAAGAAAAGACAGAAATCGGTACAGGAAGCTATGAAGACTTTTCTGATGTTGTACTTATAGCATCGGCTGCAACACACTCTGCTGACATATATGACGATGCACGGCTGCCTTTGTATTTTCAAAAAAAAGGCATCAATCTGCGTGTTGAAGAAAAAAAAGTTATTCCGCTGATGGATTCTGACAAAAACTTTATAAAAGCGGCAGAACCGATCCGTTATTCAATAAACGATTTTAAACAATCTGCAAAAGGTAAAAAAGTTACTTACAATTCATCGATATACAGCTATATCTGCAAGGAAAATCCCTGTTACTGCATACAACTGGTTTTCAATGATGATGATCCGGATGCAATCGGACTCGAAATATTCGATGTTTACAAGCGCCAAACTCCTTTTGCAGCCGGTGAAGAATTTTTCTTTTATTCGGGTATATCAGGCAAAAAGGATGCAACCGCATGGAATGCAATGTCGGAATACGAACAGTATTTTTGTATGCTGTCAGAACCGCTTATTGCATATAATACGCTTGATGTTTTTTCGATAAATCCTGAAAAAACACCCCGTGACGGTAAAGGAACTCAAAAAGTTTCAAAAATTGTGCTTGAGCGTGACTGGGAGTGCCATTGGAGAGGCGATATTCTTGAACTTCTTGAAAAATATCGGACAGAAGAATTCGGATATGTGCCGATGTATAACAGACTGAATGCATTGCTGGATAAATACCCAAAACAAACAGTAGAGCAGATTTCCGTTCTGGAATGTCTTGATATATTGGAAACAACGCGCTTGTTCTATATCAAGCAGATTCGCGAAAAACTCGGTGAATACGGAATGCTTGCCTGGGATACCGGACGTCTGCTTGCCGTGCTCCGATGGGGTATTGCCGTCGGCTGGTTGTCCGAATACGAAGCCAAGCAGTATGCCAAACCTTTAATTGACAAACTGTTGAATGCTTATGCAACATGGGATGATTATATAGCGCACTATATAATCGGCAGAGGTTTATTTGCGCTCTCCACCGGTAAAGATATAGAAGAATATGAATATAAAGCATTAAAGTCAGCGTATCTTAGTGCGCCGAATTATGAAAACATTAACAGAAAGTATCAATTTTCGCTTCGAGGTATTAGTTTTCCAGCAGAAAACCGTAACAAAAATCCTGTTCTTACATACGATGATGTTTGGTACAAGCAGACGGCAGATGCAAAAGCCTGGTATGAATTCAACACGCTTTCTTCAGATTTTTATACATTTTACAAAAAAGATCTTAAATCTCTCTCAACGCAAGATGAACTAAAACTTGCATCAATTAAAAAGGCTCTTACATCATTCTACAACAAAAAGAAAGCAATTCCGTGCGTATCACTTTTGATGATTGAATATCAGGAATTAACATCCTGTCCGAAAGAAAAACTTATCAAGTATTATGATACGGCATTGGAATCGTTTAAAAAAGCCGTTCCGGCAAAACAGGGACTGAATTCCAGATATGAGCAGTTCACTGACTTTTCTATGGCATATATCAGCAGACTGCTTGAAGCAAAAGACTGGAAAAGGTTGGATGCCTTTCTGTCATATCTTGATGATGAAAATACCACTGATGAAGGGATGTGTGCGGTTTACGGAATATATTATTTTATAAGAATGAAAAATGAAACCGACAACAATAAAGTCACAAAGTACAGGAAAAAAGCAGTCACTTTTTTTAAACGTATACCCGAAAACAAACTTTTTACTGAGGAAAAAATCCTTAAAGACCTTGAGAAGAAGCTTAGTTCGTTTTTTTAACCGTAAGTTGTCAGGGACATTTTGCTTTCCAAAATCCTTTATTTGTGTTAGTATGCGCATATAAATCAATCAACAGGATTAACTAAATGAAAAAGAGAGCTCTTATAAGTGTATTCGTAAAGGATGGTATTCTTGATCTGGCAAAGGCGCTTGTCGCCGCGGACTGGGAAATCCTTTCAACAGGCGGAACTGCAAAGTATTTAACAAATAATGGAATCAACGTAATCGATGTAAGCGAAGTTACCGGTTTTCCTGAATGCCTTGATGGTCGTGTTAAAACACTGCATCCAAAAATACATGCGGGGCTTCTCGCAATCCGCTCAAATGCGGAGCATATGAAGACTATCGAAAAGCTCGGAGTTGCTCCTATTGATATGGTTTGTGTAAACCTGTATCCGTTTTTTGAAAAAGTTCAGGCAGGTCTTTCGTTTGAAGAAACAGTTGAATTCATTGATATCGGCGGACCGACAATGCTCCGCGCTGCCGCAAAGAATTTTCAGGATGTTATCGTTCTGACGGACCCTGCGGATTATCCCGAAGTTATTGCCAACCTCGCAAAAGGTAAAGGTGCGGAATGTGTATCAAAAGAATTCAAGCGCCGCCTAGCCGGAAAGGTTTTTAACCTTACGTCTGCTTATGACGCTGCGGTAAGCCGCTTTATGCTTGAAGAAGAACTACCACAGTATTATGATATGCCGCTTGTAAAGTCCCAGAGTTTGCGCTATGGCGAAAACGCCCACCAAAAGGCGGCGCTGTATGTTACGGCTGACAAAAAAGGCGCCTTCGCCGGGATGCGGCAGATTCAGGGCAAGGAACTTTCGTACAACAATATCCGCGACCTTGATGTAGCCTGGAAAGGCGTATGCGCATTTAACCGTTTTGTAAAGAATGCAGCGCCTGTCAGCGGAACTGATTATTCCGCATACAACGGCATTATTGCCGGAAAAGACGCAGACGGCAACAAAGCAAACCCGACCGGAACTCCTGTAACGGCAACATTTGGTGGGGCTGCTTCAAGTGTGTTTACGATTGCGTTAAAACACAACACGCCGTGTGGTGCTTCACTCGGAAAAACCGTGCTTGAAAGCTACAAACAGACTTATGACTGCGATCCTGTTTCCATTTTCGGTGGAATAGTGGGATGCAGTGCTGTTGTAGACAAAGAAGCCGCTGAAGAAATGTCCAAATGCTTTTTGGAAGTTATTGTTGCCCCCGGCTTTACGGATGATGCGCTCGCCGTTTTTGCGCAGAAAAAGAACCTGCGTATCGTTATTGCCGAGATTGAAGCGAACGATGACTTTGAATGTATGAGTGTTGCAGGAGGACTTTTGGTTCAGAACCGTGATAACCAGCTGTTTGAAAAATGGGATATCGTTACAAAGGCAAAACCCACGCAGGAACAGATTGACGAAATGGCGTTCGGCATGACTGTTGCGATGTTCGCAAAATCAAATGCGATTCTCGTTATCAAAAACCGTACCGCATACGGAATCGGCTGTGGTCAGACAAACCGCATATGGGCTGCTGGTCAGGCTCTTGAACGTGCAAAGGAAAAGACCGATGCGCTTAAAATCGGTAATGCCGAAGTACTTATCAGCGACGCATTCTTTCCGTTTGCGGATTGTGTTGAAAAAGCGCACGAATACGGTATAAAGGCTATTGTTCAGCCGGGCGGTTCAATCCGTGACCAGGAATCAATCGATGCATGCAACAAGTACGGCATCGCAATGATTTTTACAGGTGCCCGCCACTTTAAGCACTAAAAGCGTTAGTCCGGTGTTCAAAACCGGACTTGTGCGATGTGGAAAAATCCATAAAGATTCAAGTTTCTCCAATAAAAAAAAGCCTGTGACGTTACAAATAACATCACAGGCTAAAAGTTTATGACATTTGAAGGATGATTATTTACGTTTCAAGTATTTGACGCTGTCGAGGGCAACTGCCGCGATGATTATCAATCCCTTGAATACAAACTGAAGGTTAGTGTCTATTCCAAGGAATGTGAGGCAGTATGTGAGACCTGTAAAGATGATTACGCCGAGTACAGCACCGCGAATTTTACCGATACCGCCGTTAAACGAGATTCCACCTACAACACAGGCTGCAATCGCATCAAGTTCAAAACCCTGACCCGTACCGGCACTTGCATTTGCGCGGAATGCTTCAAGGAAGGCGCCGCAACCGTAGAATATACCAGCCATGATGAAGATTCCCATTGTAACACCGAATACGTTGATTCCACTTACGGCAGCTGCTTCAGCATTACCACCGACCGCATACATATTTTTGCCGAATGTAGTTTTGTTCCAGATGAACCATGCCACAAAAATGGCAACAACAGCAGGAATAATCAGCTTTGGGAACGTGATAAGATCGCCGTTTATAACACCGAGAACCCAGCGGCCTCCAATAAGGTCCTTAATATTGGAATCGATTGAGCCAACCGGTGTACCGCTTGTTCCAAAGAACAAAAGACCGTAGATGATGAGCTGGGAAGAAAGCGTTGAAATGAACGGGTGAATTTTGAACTTTGCCGTAAAAAAGCCTGAAAAGCAGCTGAACAATACGCAGAGTGCAATTGAAAGACTCAGTGCCATTGCAAGACGTCCGCCCATCGGAAGACCCGTAAAATCCCACGGTTCCATGCCGAAGAATGTGACAATGTTCTTTGTAGGATGAAGAATAAGTCCGGTTGTAACGGCGCCGAGCGCAACCATACGGCAGACGCTGAGGTCGGTACCGGCGATAAGGATAAGTCCTGCAACGCCGAGAGCGTAGAACATTCTTGTTGATGACTGTTCAAGAATAGTTAAAATGTTTGGAAGCGTGAAAAGCTGTCCGTTGCCGGAAAGCGGCGCAATGATTACACACACGATAAAGAATATGAGGATGGCGATATACAATCCGTTTTCCAGCATGAACTTAGACATCTTAAAGTTGTAGATGTAGTTCATAAAGTTCATGGTGATGTTTTCTTTAAAGTTTGTCTTTCCGTCACGGAGAGTGCGGTTGAACATTACGTGGTCGATATATGCCTGATTTTTGGTGCTGCGATATTTTGCAATTTCAGTTTGGAATTTGTTCTTTGCGTCAAAGAGTGCTGATTCACCTTCGTATTTTGCTACGTTGATTTCTTCTTTTTTTGTAAGTTTTGAAATGCGGTCGAGTGTTGCAAGCTTGATTTCGGCAACACGATTTTTATATTTTGCCTTGCAGTCTGTTTCGAGCGCTGACTGTTCTTCATTTACCTGCTTGATATAGGCATCAGAAACGATGTTTGCATATGCAACCGCTTTTTTGGAAAGTGCCGCGGCTTCCGCCTTTCGTGATGAGTCTTTGCGGAGCTCTGCAAGACGTTCTGTGTATTTTTGGAGAACTTCGTCTTGTTCAAGAGGTTTTACGCTTTTTGACGCGATATCCTTTTCCAACTGCCTGAGGCTTTCTGCCTGTAACTGTTCTATTTCTACGTTAAAATCTGCCATGTTCTTCTTCCTTATAGATATTTAGCGGAAAGACGCAAAAGCTCTTCCTGATTAGTTTCTTTTGTATTTACGATTCCAGCAAGCCGGTGATTTGACATAACGGCAATACGATTTGTTATACCGAGAATTTCAGGCATTTCGCTTGAAACTACGATAATCGTTTTGCCTTCTTTTGCCATTTTAATAATCAGCTGATAGATTTCATATTTGGCACCAACATCAATACCGCGGGTGGGTTCGTCCATAAGGAAAATATCCGGTTTCCGTTCCAGCCATTTTCCGATGATGACTTTCTGCTGGTTTCCTCCTGAAAGTGCCGTTATGTTTTCTTCTATCGAAGTACATTTTGTTCTCATCTGCTTTACTTCGCGATTGGCTGCTTCCGCCATTTTGCGCTCGGAAATGATTCCGTATGTTTTGTACTGTTCAAGGTTTGTAATTACCGTGTTAAACTTGATTGTATCCTTGCCGAACATTCCGTTCAGTTTTCGCTCTTCCGTGACCAGTGCAAAATTGTAAGCCATTGCGTCTTTACTGCTTTCAAATCTCAGAGGTTTGCCGTCAAGTACTATTTCGCCTGAGGCGATTGTGCGTACTCCAAACAGAGATTCAAGCAGTTCGCTTCGTCCTGCGCCTACAAGTCCGTACAGTCCGAAAATTTCACCTTTCTTTACGGAGAATGAAATATCTTCGAGCACAGGTTCGTATTTTGTTGTAAGATTTTTTACTTCGAAATATATATCGCCCGGATTGTTGTCTACGTCCGGGAATCGCTTATCCAGTGATCGTCCGACCATTGCTGAGATAAGCTCATTCATGTTCGTATCTTTTACTGCCTTTGTTAAAACCATGTTTCCGTCACGGAGTACCGAAACTTCATCACAGATTTCAAAGACTTCGTCCATTTTGTGTGAGATGTAAACAAAGGAAACACCTTTGCTTTTTAAGTCGTTTACAATGGAAAATAATTTTTTGATTTCATTTTCTGTTAAAGAAGAAGTCGGTTCGTCAAGAACAATCAGTTTTGCGTCGTATGAAACCGCTTTTGCAATTTCTACCATCTGTCGCTGAGAAACTGACATTGTTCGCATTATGGTTCTGCAGTTGATATTCATATTAAGAGAAGCAAA
>DBWK01000083.1:13308-13764 GCA_002308875.1 Treponema sp. UBA1240 | reverse complement strand
GGATAGCGCCCAAGAAAAAGATTGTCGGTAACAGTACGGTCAAGACATTGATTCAATTCCTGATGAACCATTGCAATGCCGCTTTCGAGAGCTTCTTTGGGGCTCTTAAAATCAATTGGTTTTCCGAGAAGGGAAATCTGTCCTTCATCCTTTGCATAAATACCGAAAAGACATTTCATCATTGTTGATTTACCGGCACCGTTTTCTCCCATAAGTCCCATTACCGAGCCTTTTTTTACGGAAAAATTGATGCCGTTGAGAACTGTATTTTTGGCAAATGATTTAGAAAGATTTTTTATTTCAAGTACCGTATCATTCATATTAATTTCCATTATACTGCAGTTTTACAACTTCTGTTATCAAAAAAAGAGCCTGTAAAAACAAACTTGTTAAGTTTCTACAGGCTCCAACAACCTGAAGGATCAGGTGAAGTTCTTTTTAGTACTTCAGTTTGTC
>DBWK01000083.1:12272-13117 GCA_002308875.1 Treponema sp. UBA1240 | reverse complement strand
GCAGAGTTGTAGATTGTAAGGAGAACCTTTTTCTTTTCTGCGTTTGTCTGCTTGATTCCTGCATCACGGTTACCTTCTGTATATGATTTCCAGTTTGAAGGATCTACTGGTCCGTTAAGAGCGAAGAGACCACGCTGATCAGCTTTATACTGAACTTCTGGAGTGATTTTGTTTCCATACTGGTCTGGTGCTGAGAAACCTTTTGTATATACATCAGCACCTGTAAGTCCATCGAGAAGGTTGCGGATAACCTGAAGTGTACCGGCAGCCTGTGCATCTACGTTCTGAGATACTGTTCCAAAGAGTTTACCTGCGCCGATTGCTTCAACAGCGTCTGCGTTTGCGTCATATCCGAAAATCGGAACGCCTGCCGGATAGTTAGATGCCTGGAGACAACCCATTGCCATACCGTCGTTGTTAGAAAGTACGAGGTCGATAGCTTTGTCAAATTTTGTTGCCCATCCACCCATTGCTTCTGTAGCGGCGTTTGCGTTCCAAGTAGAACCGTCTGTACCTGTCATTGCTTTTGCTTCAAGTTCTACTACTTTGAATTTCTTTCCCCCAACCGTTACTGAGCCTTCCTGTTTTACAGTAGGATCTGTTGAACCTGCCCATGTTCCAAGAGCCTTACGAACACCTTCTGTACGAGCTTTTGAGTCGTTGTGTCCTACGTCACCAATGCAAAGTACATAACCGATGGTTCCATCGCCGTTGCGGTCAATTTTTGCAGGGTCAGCACTTGCAAGGAAGTCTGTAATAAGTTTTCCCTGAACTGCACCACCACCTGCTGCATCAAAACCTACATAGTATGTTTTGGCATTCCAGTTGACAGCAGCTGTATCAAT
>DBWK01000083.1:11806-12246 GCA_002308875.1 Treponema sp. UBA1240 | reverse complement strand
ACAAGAGGTTTATCCTTGTTAAGAACTTTTGATCCGCCGGCTTTTGAGCAGCTGATAAAGCTCATGCTTACAACAGCAAGCACGAGTAAGGCTAAAATGATTTTTTTCATAGTTTTGTTCCTCCAAAAACTTCGTGTACGATAACGTTACAATTTATTTATAAACCTGAAAAGTTGAATTGTCAAACAAATTTTGCAAATTTTTGTAAATTTTCTCAAAATTTTGGGCTTTTTAGGAAATTTTTAAGTTTTTTGAAAGAAATATTTGCATTTATAAACATCTTGTGATATTGTATTAGCGTGAACGAACACGAATAGGGGATTTTTTATGACACTGGCAGAAATTGCTGAGTATGCGAATGTTTCAATAGGTACTGTAGATAGAGTTATCCATAATAGAAAAGGTGTTTCGGAAAAAACAAAAAAACTGATTCTTTCTAT
>DBWK01000083.1:2530-11761 GCA_002308875.1 Treponema sp. UBA1240 | reverse complement strand
AACAAACCTTTTGTAATCGGTGTTCTTTTACCGATTTTGGAAACCGGATGTGATTATTACAAGTGTTTGTTTGAAGGAATGAATCAGGCTGTTGCCCAGCTTAATCCAATTAAAATAGAACTGAAACTGGTTACTTTTGACCGCCAAATTTCCGGTGATGCTCTTAAAAAAAGCGGAGCGTTTTTTGAAGAGTCCGGGCTGCCGATTGATGCTCTTATTACTACTCCCGTTGTTCCTGAAGAACACATGGAAATCGTCTCAAAGCTAGGTCAAAAACCGTGCGTATATATTGATACTCCTCTTGGAACTACACAACCATTGCTTACTATATCACAGAATCCTTACAAGGGTGGTTATTGCGCCGGAAGAATTATGAGAATGTTTCAGGACAGCGGAAAATTTGCGTGTATAAGAATGTATTCATCCGCCTATAACCTTCGCGAAAGAGTTCGAGGTTTTACGGATTATATTCAGAAAGACGCAAAATCGATTGTAGTTGATGAAATATGTACAGATTTAACGGATTTGGGTTTTTACAATTTTATGAAAGATTTGTTCGCAAGACATAATGATATAAAAGGAATTTTTGTTCCACATGCGGAAGTAAACTTTACGTCATATTTTCTTGTAGATCAGGGATTAAAAAGCCGTGTCACAGTTATAGGTTATGACTTGGTAGCTCAGAACAGGGAAGGGCTTCTTGATGGAAGTATCGACTGCATTATCGGACAAAGACCGGAACAGCAAGGTTCTGAGGCGGTTTACAAATTGTATCAGTCCAGTCTTCTCTATCAGAATGTGCCGTCCAAAATAGATATGCCTATAGATGTGTACTTTAAGGAAAATATTATTTAATATGAATATTTTTGATGAAATCAACAGACTTGCCTCTTACGGACTAAAAACCGGACTTATTGAAAAGGAAGATTTGATTTATGTAAAAAATCAAATGCTTGCCGCTCTTTGTCTTGACGGTTTTGAAACTACCGAACAGGCTGAGGCTGTTCCGGCTGTGCAAGTTTCGGAATTAGAGGAAATCCTTGCACACATTCTTGATTATGCTGTTGAAAAAAAACTCACCGGCGGTGACAGTGTAGTTTTCAGAGACTTATTTGACGCAAAACTCATGGCGCTAATGGTGGACAGACCTTCAAACATTGTTGAAAAGTTCAGGGCTTTGTATAAAAAATCTCCAAAAGAAGCAACGGACTGGTTCTACAAATTCAGTCAGGACACTGATTACATCAGACGCTACAGAATATGCCGCGACGTAAAATGGATAAGCAAAACCGAATACGGCGATATGGATATCACAATAAACCTTTCAAAACCGGAAAAAGACCCAAAGGCGATTGCGGCGGCAAAAAACGCAAAGAATATCGGTTATCCAAGCTGTCTGCTTTGTAAGGAAAATGAAGGCTATGCGGGTCGTACAAACCATCCTGCACGTCAAAACCACAGAATAATCCCTGTTGAACTGGCAGGAGAAAAATGGTGGTTTCAATATTCTCCGTATGTTTATTACAACGAACATTGTATCGTTTTTAATGATTCGCATACTCCGATGCAAATTTCAAGAAAGACTTTTCAGCGTCTTTTGGATTTTATTACAATGTTTCCGCATTATATCCTCGGAAGTAATGCGGATCTCCCGATTGTAGGAGGGTCAATTCTTACGCACGACCACTTTCAGGGTGGTGCTTATGTCTTTCCTATGGCAAAAGCTCCGGTTCTCAAGGTTGTTAAAATCAAAGGCTTTGAAGACGTTGAGGCTGGAATCGTAAAATGGCCTATGTCCGTTTTGCGTATAAAATGCGCGGACAAAAGCCGCATTGTTGAATTGGCTGATCACGTTCTTAAAAACTGGCGCAGTTATACGGATGAAAGCGCTTTTATATTTGCGGAAACCGACGGCGAAAAGCACAACACACTTAATCCCATTGCCCGCAGACGCGGTGATCTTTATGAAATGGATTTGGTACTACGCAACAACATCACAACAAAAGAACATCCGCTCGGTGTTTATCATCCGCATGCGGAGCTTCATCATATCAAAAAGGAAAATATCGGATTGATTGAAGTTATGGGACTCGCGATTCTTCCTGGCAGACTGAAAATTGAGTTTAAAGAACTTGCAGAAGCCCTTGTTCAAAACAAAGACATCAGTGGTGACGAAAAACTTGGCAAGCACGCTGACTGGATGAACGAGCTTAAGGAAAAATACGGTTCATTTACGGACAAATCCGGGGATGAAGCTGTTGAAATCATAAAGAAAGAAGCCGGAATAGTGTTTGGCAAAGTTTTGGAACACGCCGGTGTATATAAATGTAATGAAGAAGGTCTTGCGGCCTTTGAAAGATTTATATCAAAATTGTGAAACTATAATCACAAAATGGGGGATAGTATAAAATGGCAAATGATTTAACTTCTAAGGAATATACAATAGAGGAACTTAAAAAATCCTTTATCAGACTGTACAGCGGAAACGAAGCTGCTGTCAGACTTTACTCTTCTCCGGCAAGAATAAACATAATCGGCGAACACATTGATTACAACGGAGGCAAGGTTTTTCCCGCAAGTATAAACCGTTATCTTTACATCGCAATCCGAAAACGCGCTGATTCCAAAGTTTTGTATAATGACATCAGATTCCCTGGCAGTTACGAATTTGATATTAATCAGAATTTTGTTTATGACAAAGCGAATGATTACGCTAACTATTTGAACGGTATTTTGCACCAGTTAAAAGAACGTGGTTTTAAGTTTGACTGTGGTTTTGAAATTCTTATGGTTTCGAATATTCCCGCTGGAGGTGGAATTTCTTCTTCTTCGGCGCTGGAATGTGGTTTTGCGTATGCGGTAATCGATACGTTCGGCTTCAATCTTGACCGCATAGAAATTGCAAAGCTTGGTCAGATGAGCGAGCACAATTTTATGAACGTAAAATGCGGAATCATGGATCAGTTCATAATTGCGACCGGTAAAAAGAATTATGCGGAACTTCTTGACTGCAACACGCTTGAATATGAATATGTTCCGCTTGAGCTTGGTGATTACAGATTTGTTGTTATGAATACAAACAAAGTACGCAAGCTTGCGGATTCAAAATACAACGAGCGCCGCGGACAATGCGAGCAGGCGTTAAAAATCCTTCAGGATAATGGTGTAAAGATTGCTGCTTTGTGCGAGCTGACACCGGCTGATTGGGAAAAATATTCACATTTTGTTTCTGATCCGATTTTGAATAAACGTGCAAAACACTGTATCGCCGAAAATCAGCGTGTAATTGATGCAGCTGCCACACTCAAAGCAGGAGACTTGAAAAAACTTGGTCAGCTTTTGAATGCCAGCCACAAATCCTTAAAAGAAGATTACGAAGTAACCGGCATAGAACTCGACACACTTGCGGAAACTGCCCAAAACCAGGATGGTTGCCTTGGTGCAAGAATGACAGGGGCGGGATTTGGCGGCTGTGCCATCGCCCTTGTTCACAAAGACAAAATCGACGTATTTGTAGACAAAGTTCAGAACGCTTATGTTTCCGCAACCGGCTACAAAGCAGGCTTTTTTGTTTGCGAAACCGGCGACGGCGTAACGATTGTGTGATAAAACCTGTCTGTAAATTGTAAATTATGCTATAATAGTCTCAGAATCAATTAAATCGACAAGAGTGATATTTCTGAATTCTGGGGTTGAAAATGAATAATAATAGCGGCTTAAAATACTTGCTGCCGATTCGTTCAATAATGTTTATTCTTATTTTTGTGACAGGCGCATACATCACTAAACGGAAACTGAGTGACATAAGCAGCTGGTGGTCGATTGTCGCGAGTATCGTGAATTTGATCACAATTCTGATACTTGTTTTTGCGGCAAAAAAAGCAGGCGGCACTTACCGACAGCTTATAAACTATGAAAAAGGCAGGACAAAGATAAGTCAGGTTTTACTTATGTCGCTTTGTACACTGTTTGTTGGAACAGCAGGAATGTATCTGGCGGGATTTTTATGCTATGGTGTTATTCCATATTCTGCACCTATGATGATTGCACCGATTCCTCTTGTACTGGCAGTCGTGAATTTTGTTGTTCTGCCTTTGACTGTTTCTTTTGCAGAGGATGGCTTATATTTGGGGTGCGGTGTAAATCAGATTGAAAACAATGTTGCCGCCGTATTTGTTCCGGCTTTTTTCTACGCCTTACAGCACAGCTTTATTCCAACTTTGTTTGATGCTAAATTCATAATTTACAGATTTTTGTCATTTTTGCCTTTAACTATAATCTTCTGCTGGTATTATAAAAAGAATAAAAATCCCGTACCGATTATGATTGGACACGCATTTATTGAAATTGCAAGTGTTGCAATGATATTGGCAACTTCAATGAATCCCGAATTGTATGAAATGATGTGTAATCTGTAAAAACTTATGCAGAACGAAACAGGATAATAACAAATGATTAAAGCTGTAATATTTGATATGTTTGAAACACTTATAACGTTGTTTGAAGGCAGAACTTATTTCAGTGAGGATATTGCTGCAGATGTTGGTGTGCCGGAAGAAGTTTTTAGAAAAGCATGGCATACAACGGAACATGACAGAACCACAGGAAAATACACAATTGAAGAAGGGCTTGCAATTACGCTGAAAAGTCTTGGTATTTATTCCGAAGAAATGTTGCAATTTGTTGCAAATAAACGGCGCAAAGCATTAGGCGACACTTTTGCCGATATTCCGCAGGATTCCATTCAGCTTCTGAAAAAACTCCATGAAAAAGGGCTTATGGTTGGACTAATTACGAATACTTTTTCTGATGAACGGGATATGATACGAGCTTGTCCGTTGTTTCCGCTTTTTGATGCGGCGATGATTTCGTATGAACAGGGTATATGCAAGCCGGAACCTGCTGTTTATCATGCGATGATGAAAGCATTGAAGGTTAGCGCGGATGAATGCGTTTATGTGGGTGACGGCGGTTCGCGTGAGCTTTATGCCGCAAGGGAGCTTGGTATGCGGGCTGTACAGTGTACCTGGTTTCATGAGCTTGCGTTTGAACCGCATATCCCGTGTGCGTTGCTCGATGAGTTTCCGCATGCTGATAAGCAGATGGATGTACTGAACTTTATAGATTAAGTTGTTTATAATACAAGCTTATTCTTTTTCGAATTCTTCACCTCTAAAAACTCCGCAAATTGTTCCAGCTCTTTCATGATTGTTTCCTTCATTTCTACATCGGGATGGGCGGTGGGTTCCCACCACCAGTTTTTAATCACAAATGCCTTTGCCTGGCGAACCGGTTCCGCTTCAAATCTTGCAACGAATCTCCCGTTATACAACACTGGTAGAACATAATAGCCGAACTTTCGTTTTTCTGCAGGAGTATATACTTCCCAGCGGTATTCAAAACCAAAAAGTGTTTCGAGCATCTGTCTGTCCCACATTATGTTATCCAACGGGGCTATGAAATGTGCATAACTGCCGGATGTTTTGGAATTCATATATTTATAAAAATTTTTGCAAATATAAAACGGTTCTTTTATGTCTTCAATTTGAATTTTTTCAATGTGTCCTTTTTCTTCAAGAGCTTGAAGAGTTTTGGTTCTCAGCTCTGTATTGCTCACAAAATGTCCCTGCCATGCTCCGCCGTTTTTGTTCCATAATAGTCCTACGCATTGAATCCGGCGTTCAACATACCATTCATAAAAATCCTGCAAAGACATATTCGTGGTATTTGATGTTCCAAATTCGATTACACGTTCCGTTAAATCAAAATATTTTTGTGTTCCCTTTTTTTCTGCTACAGACAGGACACCGATATTAAACAGGTAGTCTAATGCGGCACTTGAAAGCTTTTTATGGCCCCAACGGTTTTCCTGACCCTCGCCTATAGAAATGTCCTTTGTACCGGTTTTGCCGTGTTTTGCAACAAAATCCCGGACTTCATCAAGAATTTCCAACGCATTAAGCTGATTACGGTAGCGCAACGTTGCAAGTACCTGTTTTTCATGTTCTTTTCGTACAAACTCAAATCGCCCGAAATCACAGGTATTGTAAATACACATTTCTTTGTCATATCCATCAACCAACCGGTGATCTTTGTATAAGAGCTCATAAAGGTATGACTCCTTATAATTTTTTACACGAGCTTGCAAGACCAAATCCGCATTTCTTGCGACCACATTAAGAGGGTCATACTGAATACTGCCGATTCTCTGCATGATGCTTTCCGTACCGGGTTTATCGCACAAATCATCTGCACCGTCCAAATTCTGATATCGGCACAGCATCCGCCTGATTTCTTCTTTTGAAAATGTTTTCATTACATTAAAAGTATAGCAAACTATCCCCATATTTTGTACTATGTACAAATGATACTCATTCGAAAAGCCGTAAAAGAAGATGCCTCTGTTATTGAAAACCTCTACACGGAGCTTGAAAAAGACGGAGTATTTTACCAGCCGGAGCATTTTGTGCTGAGCAAAACAGGTGAAAGATCACAGCAACTGGAAAGCATTTTAAGCAGTGATTCGCAGGTGATGTTTGTTGCAGAGAACAATGGCAGGGTAATAGGGTTTGCCCACGTTTTATTTGCCAAGGCAAAACCCTTTTCGTGTCTCAAACCGCAAAGCAACATTTATCTTCAGGACCTTGTAGTTACAGAAAGCTGCCGAAACAGGGGATTTGGAACACAACTCCTGAATGCCGCCAAACAATACGGTATAGAAAAAGGGGCAGATTTTTTTCGAACACAGGTTTTTCCGGGCAATGTTGCCGGTCTGCGCTTTTATGAGCGAAACGGCTTTTCAACCAAAATGATTACGATTGAGAGTCCGTTAAAGTGATGGCGGCAAATATGCAGATAAAAAAATTATCAGAATAGGGGAAAACTATGTTACCGACTAAAGAAGAAGCTTTGCAAGAATTAGATGTTGCGGGCAGGCTAAATCCCGGCCCGTGGATACACCATTCCATGAATGTGGGACTCGCCGCAAAAAACATTGCTGAAAAAGTTTCAGGTATGGATTCGGAAAAAGCACATATACTCGGATTGTTACATGACATAGGCAGACGTGTAGGTGTTGTTGACATTCCGACCCATATTTGTGAAGGCTACAAATACTGTATGGAAAAAGGCTGGAACGAAGTCGCAAAAATCTGCATGACACATTCGTATCTTTTGATGAAAGACGTATTCTGCTATGAGCCGAAAACCGAACACGAAAAAGTCATAAAATCATTCATCATGAACTGCGAAGCAGATGACTACGACAGGCTGATTCAACTGTGCGATTCGCTTGCCACGGACTATGGTTTTGTCATTTTGGAAAAACGCTTTGTCGATGTAACCCGAAGATACGGCATAATGGAAAGCTACATAAAAGGCTGGGAAGTTGCATTTGCCATAAAGGAAGATTTTGAAAGCAGAATGAGCTGCTCGATATATGATGTACTGCCCGATATCGGACGGACTACACTACTTACACCAAAGCCATGGAAGCCAAAATAAATATGGTAAAGAAGGAAGTACACTTATATTAGAAATATTTCCTTCAATATAAAAAATTAATGCTCTGTTTTTTGTCATGATTGTCTATGTGATTTACCCAAGCTGCTTTCTCATAACAAAAGTTTCCGCTTCCTGCGCTATAATTTCAAAGCCAGCTTTTTCATATAAATGCATTGGACCGGTAAATGCCTTGCCCATATAGCCGCCGTTTTTTACAGGGTATGCTTCGACATACTTAAAGCCATCTGCTTTTGCGTCTTCCAAGACTCTTTTGAGCAGCATTAATGCAATTCCTTTTCCGCGATATTCGGGAGCAATTTCAAAACAGACTATGGCTTTAACTTCGCCTCGTCCGCTGCAGTGAGTGTATTCTTCATCTTCAGGAGGAGTATGAAGATCAAATTCTCCTGTGCGATAGTAATTTAATCTTTCGTTTGCATTGCACCAGCCGACAGATACCCCATTATCATATGCAAGGTATCCCTGAATTTCTCCGGCAGCTACCATCCGCTCGGCAGATTCTCGCAAGGCTCTTTTCCAGGCTTCAAAATCATTGCCATATTCTTCGGTTTTTTGATAAAGTTCTGTTTTCATNNCTTTCTTTGCTCAGATTGAATGCGTTGCAATAACACGGATAAAAAGGCGAATCATCTGAAAAAGCCCTGTTGTCAAAAAAGTCAAAATAGTCTTTGGATAAATCCGGAGTTAGTTTTTTTATTTCGTAAATCATATGTAATTATTATATTGGCCTGTTTTGTATTTGTAAATTATGAAATGTGAGAGATGTTTTTTCTCGCAATAAACAGCCCGTAATTCTCTTTGCCGCCATTGCCTGAAGTAATTTGCTTGAAGCCTGCCTTTTCCAGCGCGTCTATTTCATTTTCAATTGTCAGAGGTATGTCAACATGTTTTGAATAACCAATGTTGTTTTCTAAGTCCACAAGTTGTGCAGCTTCTTCTTCCGCTGTCAGGGCAATCAAATCACAATTGATAAACTGACCGCCATCCTTGAGGCACCCAAGAATCTTTTTAAGCAGGCGGATTTTTTCATCCTTCTTAAAATGATGAAATGCCGAAGTTGTAATCACCGCATCAAAATCTTTGCCAAACGGGACTTCAAAAAAGTCACCGCAGATTGTTGTTACCCGACCGGCAAAATCCCGCGTCTTTAACTTTTCTAACATATTCTCTGTGATATCAATTACAGTGACCTGAGCCTGTGGAAACAACTCAAACAAATGAATCAACTCAAGCCCGGTTCCACCGCCAAGATCCAGAATCTTTTTTGCATACTTATCCAGACTTTCCGCCAGCAAAACTTTTGTTTTCATATATTCGCTGTGCACATTATCATAGGTGTCAATTTTGCCGTTAAAAAAAGCACGTACTTGTTGATTTCGTTCTTCCAATGTCATTTTTTAATCCTTTTTGACAAATAAACTATTTTAATTCCAACATCCAGATTAACTGAACTTCATTTTCCAGCCCCGGCTCGGAGCAATATGCTTTTGTGTCTATCTTGGCAAGAATGGCTCCCTGCTTTCTGTAAAAACGGCAGGCAGTCACGTTGTTGTTCTGACTTTCTATTATCATTTTTTTGTAGCCTTTTTCCAGTGCTACATTCTTTGCCTCATCGAAAAGCTTCTGTCCGATACCCTGATGTTTATACTTATCATCAACACGAATGTCCCACAAAACACATGCATCCTTCATTCCACCCAGCATGTA
>DBWK01000083.1:0-2479 GCA_002308875.1 Treponema sp. UBA1240 | reverse complement strand
TCAAAAGCCATAAAAAAGTGCCAGGTTGAAATATCAAATTCTTTTTCATACTCTGTTGCGCGCTCATATTTAGCAAGATCTTTTACACAAGGTGTAACAGGAAATTCCTCAAAGGCAATCCCACCAAGCCCGCCGTCAATTCTGCGGAGCTGCAATTCCGAACGAACATCAACGTTCATAGGAATTTTGTCGTATAATTCAAAATATGTTTTGTCGATTTTTTTTATTGTTATCATAATTATTGTACACCTCCCAAAGTGCCCTTGAATTCTGTTTTTATAATCCAATTGTATTGTAAATCTGCTCGATGACCGGCGATTTATGTTTTATATATTTGTCAATGTCATACGGATAAAGTGCAGCAGCTTCTTCTTTAATCCGGCTGTATTCACGTACAGCATCGGGGTGTGAACGCAGATAATCCCTGAAAGCAATGTGCCTTTTAAGTTCCGGGGAATCCTGAGGACAAACATACAGATGATGTTGTCTCAAATGTTCCTTGCCTTCGTAATGAAAAGCTTCGCGCCCCGCAATACCAAGATTGCCTTCGTGGATGTATCCGATTTTTGCAAGCAGGTCTATCGCTTTTTGTATTTCATTAGTCTTTACAACAATATCCAGGTCTATTATCGGCTTCGCGGACAGACCTTTTACCGATGTGCTTCCCACGTGCTCAACGGCCAATGCTGTTTTACCCAATGCGGCGGAAACTTCTGCTTTTATTGCCTCAAAATCATTTGCCCAATTTTCATCATAAGGCAGAACTACCACGTGTTTCACAACCAATTGTTTTGACATAAACAAAACAAGATCATCGTCATTTACGCACGGGGCATATTGTTCAAGCTGTTTACCCTGATACCATACACCACTGCCGTCAAAATTATATCCTCGTTTTACATAAATCCGTTGAGCGGCACCATACCCTGAATGAGTCCCTACCGCCAAATAAACTGTATCGGTAATTTTAGCGGCTTCTGCTTCGGCTGTGTCCAAAAGCTTATTTCCGATACCCTTTTTATGTACATCAAAAAAGACGCAAAGATCTTCTATTTCAGGATAATTTTTGTCAGCCCACGGACCTTCTGTGGAATGTTGTACCAGTGTGCATTGCCCTGCAACTTTGCCACAGTATTCGGCAATAAAGACAAGCCTCTTGTTGGATTCCTGTTCTTTGTAGTAGTTTTCGTAAGTTTCTGGTGCCGGATGCCATCCGTATGAGTGATATGTGGTAAACAGGATTGAAGCGTCCTCTTTTATCATGCTTCGAATTTTTATTTTACCGTCATCGTAATAAACTTTCATATTTTATATAATCCTTTTGTTCCTGCTGCGATTATAGCATGAATCAATCACTTATGCTAAAATGAATGGTAGAATATATTAGAACAAGTGATACTATTGGAAACAAAAATGACATTTGACGGAACACAAAAAACTATCGGTTATGGTGCGCAGGCGGAAGTTCTGCTGTATCACGGATTTGCGTACAAGGTTTACAAATCGTCGTATCCTGCGGAATGGATTGCTTTTGAAAAGGAACAGCAGAAAGCAGTAAACACTGCGGGGCTTTGTCCTGTAAAGTATTATGATACGGATGATACACATATAATAAAGATGGATTTTGTGGAAGGTGACACACTTGAAAAGAAAATGCGCGATATGATGATAGCAAAAGCTGAGTTGTCAAAAGTGACAGAAGGGTTTGATATTCTTGCACGTGCATTCCGTTTTGTTCATCAGGCAGATACGACCGGTACTACAATTCCTAATCTAATCGATACAGCCGGTATGGGGCTTAGTGAGGAAGAAAAAGCGGTAGTTCTACCGACTATCGAGCATCTTTCTAAAAAGTTCAGCAGTTGTATTTGTCATCTTGATATGCACTTTTTGAATCTGATGCTTGTACCCGGTAAAACTGATTTTACAATCATAGACTGGATGAATGCAAGGCTTGCTCCGCCTGTGTTTGACTATGCGCGTACTTATGTGATTTTTAACGAGTTTGCAAAAGATGCGTTAGAATTATATCGGAATGCCGTTCGTCAGGATATACTGGGGCTAGGCATATCTGATGAAGATTTTGCTGCTGCGGTAAAAGTCTGCACAATTCTTAGGGAACACGAAAAATGAGCGTATACGAAAAACTATTGTCGGTACAGGACAGCAAATACAAAGAATTCCAAAGTAAGCTCGTGCCGAACATTTCTCCGGACACGATGATTGGTGTAAGAACACCTCAGATGCGCAGCATTGCAAAAGAATTATTCGGAACTCAGGCTGGCTTGGATTTTTTAAAAGAACTGCCTCACAATTATTATGAAGAAAACATAATTCATTTTTTTATGATTTCGATGATTAAGGACTTTGAAGAATGCGTAGGCGAGGTTGAGCGTTTCCTGCCGTTTGTTGACTGCTGGCCTGTCTGCGACCAGTCAAGCCCGAAAATTTTTAAGAAAAACCACGGGAAGCTTCTTCC
>DBWK01000038.1:10947-11222 GCA_002308875.1 Treponema sp. UBA1240 | reverse complement strand
ATAAAGACTTTTGGTCAGCAGTTATTGAGAATATCCGCAAACCCTGTTTTTGAATTTTTTGTAACAGCGGGCAATTTTGCCACGGATGCGCACGTTGTAGGAGCCGCGATGGCTGTTGGAATAGGTTTTGCAATGCAGATTCCGGCTCTGGTTCTTTTTTCGCTTGTTGCGGTTGGTTCTGCGGCAAACGTTACGGGTGGCGCGGGCGGACCGCTTGCTGTTCTGATTATTGCCATTGTTGCGGCGGAAGCAGGAAACTTTGTAAGCAAAAAAAC
>DBWK01000038.1:10554-10817 GCA_002308875.1 Treponema sp. UBA1240 | reverse complement strand
GTAATGGGTATGATAATTTCAGCTGTTGTGGGTATTGCGCTCACTCTGCCAATCAGTTCCGCCGCAATATGCGCGGCTTTGGGGCTTACAGGGCTTGCAGGCGGCGCGGCTGTTGCCGGTTGCTGTGCACAAATGATTGGCTTTGCGGTTATTAGCTTTAGGGAAAACAAATGGAGCGGCCTGCTCTCACAGGGTTTGGGTACTTCCATGCTGCAAATGCCCAACATAATAAAGAATGTTAAAATATGGATTCCGCCTACGCT
>DBWK01000038.1:7553-10524 GCA_002308875.1 Treponema sp. UBA1240 | reverse complement strand
GGTGCGGCTGTTTCTTCCGGTATGGGAACCTGCGGACTTGTAGGTCAGATTGGTGTTGTTACCGGCTGGTATGCACCGTCGGAAGCGGCTATTGCTCACGGCTGCACGGCAATCAATCCGGGCGCGTTTGAATGGATTGGGCTCATTTGTATTTGCTTTATCTTTCCTGCTGTGCTGAGCTGGATTTTTGCGCAGATTTTCCGAAAAATCGGCTGGATAAAAGAAGGCGACCTTACATTGCCGCAGTAAGATTTGTCTGTTGTAAAATAATGGATTTTGTGCAAAAATAAAAACACCTGCACTTTTGGAGGAATAGGATTTTTATGGAAAAACTTAAGATATTACTGCCTAAGGGAAGAATATTTGATAACGTTATATCACTTTTTGCAGGAGCAGGAATCAGCATAAAACTGCCGGATCGCGCATACCGTCCTATCGTTAATCAGGATGATTTGGAAGCAAAAGTTATGAAGCCGCAGAACATCGGCAAGCTTTTGGAACTTGGTGCGCATGATGTGGGCTTTACCGGCCGCGACTGGATAGAAGAAACCGGAGCTGACGTAGAAGAAATTATGGATTTGGGCTTTGACCCTGTCCGCATTGTTGCCGCTGTTCCGAATGAGATTGACGACAAAGCGCTGATGAACAAGAGAATGATTGTCGCGACTGAATACGAGAAGATTGCCGAAAAATGGCTTACCAAAAAGAATATTTCGCACATTATCGTGAGAACTTACGGTGCAACGGAAGTTTTTCCGCCGGATGATGCGGATATGATAGTAGATAACAGTGCAACAGGCAGAACGCTTATTGAAAACGGCTTGCGGATTGTTGATACGCTTATGACAAGTTCAACCCGTATGTTTGCTTCAAAGGCGGCTATGGCTGACCCGCAGAAAAAACAGAAAATACTTGAACTCAAGATGCTGTTTTCGGCCGTGCTGAGCGCAAGCGACCGTGTTATGCTTGAGATGAACGTTCCAAAAGCCAAGTTCGAAGGCTTGGTAAAAGGTGTTCCTGCAATGCGTTCTCCTACGGTTTCTCCGTTGTACGGTGACGACGGTTATGCAATTAAGACTGTTGTTAAAAAATCAGAAGTACCAAATTTGCTGCCCAAGTTAAAGAGTCTGGGCGCAACCGATATTCTTGAATATGATTTAAGGATGGTTTCGGAATGAAAATTTTATCTGCATCAAGAATTGCTACCGTTTCCAGAAAAACAGCAGAAACGGACATAACGCTTACACTGAACCTTGACGGAACAGGCAAATGCTCTGTTGAATGCCCGATTGGCTTTTTTAATCACATGCTGTCTGCTTTTTGCAAGCACGGTTTGTTTGATTTGGAAGGTTCTCTGAAAGGCGATTTGGAAGTAGACCAGCATCATTTAATAGAAGATACCGGAATTGTTCTTGGTGCCGCGTTTGACAAGGCGCTTGGTAACCGTGCGGGAATTTTCCGTGCAGGTTATTTTATCTACCCGATGGACGAATCCTTGTGCCGTGCGGCGGTTGACTTTGGCGGCAGGAGCTATTTGGTTTGCAATGCCCGTCTAAAGGGTTTGCCTCTGTGCTGTGAAGCGACAAAATTGCATGCGGTTACTTCGTTCCAAACGGACACGTTTGAAGACTTTTGGCAGGGTTTTGTAAGTACGGCAAAATGTAATCTGCATTTGGACACATTGCGGGGCCGAAGCGACCACCACAAGATGGAAGGCTTGTTCAAGGCGGCGGCAAAAGCGATTCGCGCTGCCGTTGCGATTGACGGGCGTGTTCCTGATCAAATACCGTCTACAAAGGCTGTTTTGGTTTAAAATATAAAAGGGCCGTCTAAAAGTACAATTGTGTGATTTTGAACTTTTTGGACAGCCTTTTTTTATGGAGATGATCGGACTTGAACCGACTACCTTTTGAATGCCATTCAAACGCTCTAGCCAGGTGAGCTACACCCCCAAACTTTCTTTGATTATTACTTATTTTTTTTATAAATTCAAGTCATAATTGTTATAAAAGGAATGAGAATGAGTCTTTTTTTTACAATTATTCTTTGTGCAGCCGCTGTTATTTTGTTCTATTATGCGTTTGCAGGCTTTTTTAATTCTCAGCGAAAGAAAAAAAGTAAAAAATCACAGCCTGCAACTGATTCAGTTGACGGGATTCTTTCCGGTTGCTGTCCTTTGTGCAAAACGCCATTAACCGGCAGTTCAAAGATGATTTCCGTAATCTTTCAGGGCGGTGACCCCGCTGACAGGTTGTGTCATATAAAGGGTTGCACTTTTTGCCTTGAAGACTCCAGTTTAAAAAGAATCTGCCCTGTCTGTCGCAAACAAGTACCGGTAACCGGTTATTTAATATCACATCTCTTCCTTAGAAAAGGCAACAAACACCATGTGCATATTGTAGGTTGCACAGAGTGTCACAAAAAATAGCAAAAAATTCCTAAAGTCGCAAATACTGAATCCGATAAAAAAGTATCAGGCAATGAAAAAAACCTGAAAACAATAACATCGGTCTATTAGCGCGGCATCTTTTTGCTGCCTAAAAGGTGTCGAAGGGAGATATAGATATGATTATTAACCACAACATTAGTGCTATGTTTTCACAAAGAACTTTGGGACAGACAAACGAAGCACAGAAAAAAAGCATGGAAAAATTATCATCAGGCATGAAAATTAACCGCGCTGGTGATGACGCTTCCGGTCTTGCAGTTTCTGAAAAAATGAGAAGCCAGATTCGTGGTTTGAACAAGGCTTCAGAAAATGCTCAGAACGCAATTTCTTTCATTCAGACAACAGAAGGTTATCTGCAGGAAACAACTGACATTGTTCAGAGAATCCGTGAATTGGCTGTTCAGTCTTCAAACGGTATCTACACAGCAGAAGACCGTATGCAGATTCAGGTTGAAGTTTCTCAGCTTGTTGCTGAAGTTGACCGCATCGCAAGTCATGCACAGTTCAACGGTATGAACATGC
>DBWK01000038.1:7302-7501 GCA_002308875.1 Treponema sp. UBA1240 | reverse complement strand
TCCATATTGGTGCTAACATGGATCAGCGCACACAGGCTTTCATCGGAACAATGACAGCTGCTGCACTTGGTATCCGCAGACTCGGAAACGAAGAAGTTATTTCTCTCGGAACACCGGATGATGCAAACCGTGCAATCAATACTCTTGACGAAGCACTCAAGAAGATTAACAAACAGCGCGCTGACCTTGGTGCATACCA
>DBWK01000038.1:4718-7253 GCA_002308875.1 Treponema sp. UBA1240 | reverse complement strand
TCTGAATCACGCATCCGCGATACAGATATGGCTAAGGAAATGGTTGAATTCACAAAGAACCAGGTTCTTACACAGTCCGGTACAGCAATGCTTGCTCAGGCAAATCAGACAACACAGTCTGTTCTTGGCTTGCTCCAGTAAGCAATTCTCCTATACAAAAAAAGCTGTCGCAAAAGCGGCAGCTTTTTTTTGCTTTAAAGGCAATTATATTTCGGCGATGAAGTACTTTTTCTTGCCGCGGCGGATGATGATAATCTCACCGCCAATCGCCATGTCTTTTGAAATAACTTTTGCTTCATCGGAAACAATTTCGCCGTTTACGGAGATTGCGTTTCCTGTAATAAACTCGCGGGCTTCACGCTTTGAGGAGGCAATTTTGTTGTTTACAAGCATGTCAATCAGCGGAAGCTCATCCGTGTATTTGAATGTTGGAACGCCTTTCATTCCTGATTTTATGTCGCTTACGGAAAGTCCCTTAAAGTCGCCCGCAAAAAGCTTCTGGCTTACCATAACAGCGTTGTCAGCTTCTTCTTTTCCGTGAATGTCTTTAACAACTTCGTAGGCAAGTGTCTTTTGCGCAATGCGGGTTTCGGGGTGTTCCATCTGCTGTGTGTAAACTTCTTCAATTTTTTCTTTGGGTAGGAATGTGAATACTTTTAGGTATTCGAGAACCTTGGAATCGTCGGAGTTAATCAGATACTGGTAAATTGCGTAAGGTGTGGTCTTGTTTTTGTCGAGCCAGAGTGCGTTTCCTTCTGACTTGCCGAACTTTTTGCCGGTCGGGTCGAGAATGAGCGGCATTGTAAAGGCATATGCAGTTTTGTTGAGCATTTTGTGAATCAGTTCAACGCCTGTCGTAATATTGCCCCACTGGTCACTGCCTGCAACCTGCATAATACAGTTTTTGTCCTCACACAGGTGTACAAAGTCGTATCCCTGTAAAAGCATATAGGAAAATTCAGCAAAGGTAATGCCGGTTTCAAGGCGGCGGCGGATAATGTCTTTGTCGAGCATATAGTTGAGGCTTATGTATTTGCCGATGTCGCGCAGGGTATTCAAAAATGAGCGGTCTTTCCACCAGTCGTAGTTATCAACAAGTTCTGCTGTAGGAACAAGCGACTTGATCTGGTTGCGGATGCCTTCAATGTTATTGTTTACGGCTTCTTCCGAGATGATTTCGCGTTCAGCTGTAGGACGCGGGTCGCCGATGCGGCCTGTTGCGCCGCCGCACAGCAGAATAGGATGGTGTCCTGCGTTGCCAAGACGTTTTGCCATGCAAAGTGATGAATAATGGCCGAGGTGCAGACTGTCGGCAGTTGGGTCAGTTCCCCAGTAAAAAGCAAAAGGTTTACCGTCCAGTACTTTTTGCAGGTCGGATTCTTCGCCTGCAACGTCTTTAATGAGTCCGCGCCATTTTAAGTCTTCGTATAATGTCATAAATCCTCCAAGAATATGCCTTTTCAAAAAAAAAAGAACTCTTTTCAGAGCTCTCATAATTACTGGTTCAATACATTCATTATGCCTGACTCTGCAAATGCTTATGAGTAATAATAGTAATAATACCGGCAATAATATGTATAACGCATGTGAACAGATTACAGACTTGGCATGAAAAAGTCAATTCCTTGCGGTTTTCTGTTTGATTTTTGTTGCGGCCTTGTTTTTATACATCAAAAAGTCTGCCCTGTTAAAAACATCCTGAACACATGTATCAGCAGACGGATCATATTCGGCAATACCGCAGGCAAACGAAACTTTTTCGGTTTCAGGAATATTGGCTGTCTGTAATTGCGCCATCTTTTTTGTTGCAGCTGCAATAAGTTTTTTACGGTTTGCAAAGTCTTCGTTCAGCAGTATTGCCAAAAACTCATCACCGCCTATTCTGTATATGGAAGAATGTTTGAATGTACTGCAAATCAGGCGGCAGGAGTTAATAAGATAAGCGTCGCCGGCATTATGGCCAAGTGCATCATTCACTTTTTTGAGGTTGTTTGTGTCAAACATTGCGATTGCAAACTGTATTTCTTTACCGGCTTTTATAATACCGGTGAGCTCGTCCGCTTTTGTTTCGTAGGCGATACGGTTTTTCACACGGGTAAGTGCATCAATGTGGATTATCTCGGTAAGCTGTTTGTTAAGCTCATCCAAATGAAGCTTTTGTCTGTAACGCTCCAGCGCAATATTCAGCCGCTGCTGGAATTTGGGCAGCTCGTGTCCGTCGAGCCTTGACAGACAGTCGCTTAGTATTACGTAGCCAAAAACCGTGTTGTTTTCGTGCAGTGGAAGGAATACATAAAGGTGTTCAAGATTGTCGTTATTTCGCAGAGGAATTAAATTTTTTGTATTAATGACCTCTGTGGGGGAGATAATGCCTTTTTCCATTGAAAAAGCGACTTGCATGTGTTTGCTGTAGCCCCTTGTCGGCAATGGTACGGAAGAATTGTGAATAGACAGCTCAAAGTTTGGTTCCAGCAGAATATGCAAAGATTCTCTTTCATTTGCAAATTCGGTTCCAAAAAGCGTAATCATATTGTT
>DBWK01000038.1:2644-4642 GCA_002308875.1 Treponema sp. UBA1240 | reverse complement strand
TTCCTCGGCATTTGCTATTTTCCCGCCACAGCAGCTTTCTCTCGGAATGAATCTGCACGGAACAGTTATGTCTTTTTCTCTTTGGATTCCGTCAATAACGTCACAAATCAAGCGTGCTGTTTCGAGACCTGCGATTTCATAATTCTGGTCGATGGAAGAAAGGGCGGGATCAAAAATCTGACCGTCGTATATGTTGTCAAAGCCGGTTACAATTATATCTTTAGGAATCTTAATGCCATTGTTCTGCAGCGCAATACAAGTATTCAGGGCAATGCCGTCGTTTGCGCAGATAATTGCGTCCGGCAGCTGTACCCCGCTTTTGCAGAGCTTATCCACATATTCCAGGGATTTGGTGTTTTTCCAGTATGTGTAAAATACATCTTTTTCGGAAAAAGGAATATTGTTTTCCTGCATTACTTCCGAAATGACTTTAAGGCGTATTGTTGAGTCGGCATTGTCTTTTGATCCGGCTATATACATAGGACGCTTTATGTTGTGCTTTTTTACAAGATGCTCGCATAACTCGCGCATACCAGAAGTATTATCAATGCAAACACTGTAAAGCCCGTTTGTTTTTATACCTATAGAAACTGTTGGGATTCCAGCTTTTTTGCATTTATTGATAAGATGGGTTTTTTCGGTTTTAAACTCAAAACTATTGGAAAAAACGATTGCACAGTCAAAATCTTCGAGACGGGGCAGACGGAAAATATTATATTCGCCTTGCCGTTCCAAATCAGAATAACTCCATCCCGGATAGCAGAGAAATAAGTAGGTATCAATTTGTTTGCCGTTCAGGTATTTCCCCATTCCCTCCAAAAAGGGGCCGAGAATTTGGTAAATCCATCCGCTCGAAAAAACGGCGATTTTTTTCTTCATAGTTTCGTATTTAATAATACCTGTAGATAAGAAGAAAAGCAACAAAAATAATAATCGGGCAAAAAATGTTGAAAAAATATTTTAATTACTATTGACAGAAATATTGTAAGAAGATATATTTCTTTACATAGAAGTTTTACATATAGAAACACAGGAGAAATATATGCAACAAAAAGATGACCGGATATATAGATGTATTTCGAGTGAAAGATACACGCCGTATTCGCTTGCGCGCAAAATTGGTGCAACGGCTGTTTTTGAGTCTGCCAGCATAAAAAAAGGAAGAGACCGCTTTTCTATTCTGATGACGGAAGAAGCTTTCAGAATTGTTCAGGATATGGACGGTGTTGCGTTTTTAATAGACGGTAAGCGTGTTCCGTTTGTTCCGCAGCAGCCGTCATTTGATGCTATGGGTCACAAAAAAGAAGCCGACATCCTTGATGCGCTTTTGTATGTGGCGTCACAGAACAGTGATTTTAAAACCAAGGCTGAAATCCCGATTCCGGCTTCGGGCATGGGTTATTTGAGTTACGAGTTTGCACGGCATTGCGATAAAATCCGCTTTTTTGAACAGAAGGATGAACTGCGGATTCCTGAAAGTCTGTTCATTGCCGGACATATTTACATCGTATTTGACCACTTTACCGAAACAATGCACATTCTCGGTTTTAATTACAAAGAACACAAAATCGACATTAACGCCGCTGTAGAAAAACTTATCAAGCGTATCAACGACATGGATTTTTCATATATTGAAAGAGATACGGAAGATTTTGATTATCTGATTCTGACTGATATACAAAAATCCAAAGAAGAATACAAAAAGAAAGTTGTTGAACTGAAAAAACATATAGTTGAAGGTGACATTATTCAGGCAGTACCAAGCCGCCGTATACAGATTTCGTGCAAGGCAACTGCTATGCAGGTGTACGGCAAGCTTCGCCGTGTTAATCCTTCGCCTTATATGTTCTACCTTGATTTTGACGATTTTCAGCTTGTCGGCGCAAGTCCTGAAAGCCTTGTCCGTGTACGTGGTGGAAAAGCTTTTATTCGTCCGATTGCGGGTACAATCCACCGTGGTCAGAACGATGCGGAAGACGAAGCATTGAGCGCGGAACT
>DBWK01000038.1:1875-2561 GCA_002308875.1 Treponema sp. UBA1240 | reverse complement strand
GCCGTTTCGGAATACATGGAAAGTGAAAAGTACAGTCACGTTATACACCTCGTAAGTACGACGGAAGGAATTGTAAAAGAAGGTGTACAACCTATTCAGGTTCTTCGCGCCTCATTCCCGGCAGGAACTGTAAGTGGTGCACCAAAAATCAGTGCAATGCAGATTTTGAGCCGTCTTGAAACTTCAAAACGCGGCTTTTATGCAGGAGCGGTCGGTTATCTTCAGAATAACGGCGACTTGGACTTTTGTATTACAATTCGTTCTGCGCTGCGCCAGAATGATGTCTGGACGCTTCAGGCAGGTGGCGGCATAGTAAATGATTCAACACCTGAACGGGAACTTGAAGAAACGCAGGAAAAACTCGGCGCTTTGATTGATACGCTCACTAAAAAGGAGATAATACAATGATTTTGGTAATCGATAATTATGATTCATTCACTTTTAATGTTATACAAAGTCTTCAGGAATCCACAAATGAAGAAATAAGAGTTGTACGCAACGATGAATATACAGTGGAAGAACTTGCCGCATTAAACCCGAGCCGCCTTATTGTAAGTCCGGGACCGGGAACACCGTCACAGGCCGGTGTAAGTATTGCCGCAATCAAGTACTTTGCGGACAAAATCCCGATTTTGGGAATCTGTCTTGGTCATCAGGCAATCGGTGAAGCATTCGGCGCAAAAATT
>DBWK01000038.1:0-1813 GCA_002308875.1 Treponema sp. UBA1240 | reverse complement strand
CAAAACAGGTACGTTTACACGGTATCACTCGCTTGTTGTTGAGGAAGCGTCACTCACACCCGATTTTGAAGTTACAGCGCGTGCAAAAGACGGCGACGTTATGGGTATCCGTCACAAAACGCTTCCAATTGAAGGTGTTCAGTTCCATCCCGAAAGTATAGCAAGTAAAAAAACAAAGGAATTGTTTGACGCGTTCATTACATACCGCCGTGATAATCTGCCGGTAAACACATATCTGAATCAGCTTATTGCCAAAAAAGACCTTACGGAAGAACAGGCTGCGATGTTCATGGAATATGTTACGGACGGTAATATGGATGAACGCCAGATGGCCGCAATCCTTGTAGCAATGGCGGCAAAAGGTCCTTCAACAAGCGAGATGATTGGTTGTGCAACAACACTGTTAAAAAAGAAAGCTCCGTTCCCCTGCCAGAAAGGTGGTTTGGCGGAAATCGTAGGAACTGGCGGCGACGGCAAGGGAAGCTTTAACATATCGTCACTTTCCGCTATTCTTGCGGCGAGCTGCGGTCAGCCGGTCGCAAAGCATGGTAACCGTGCGGTTTCATCAAAATCCGGGGCTGCCGACTTTTTTGAAAACCTCGGCATAAATATCATGGCCAAACCCGAAAAAACAGCCCGTCTTTTGGAACAGACTGATTTCGGCTTTTTGATGGCACCTGTTTATCACGCCGCAATGCGTTTTGCCGGTCCTGTAAGAAAAGCTCTGGGAATAAAAACGATTATGAATATTCTTGGACCGCTTTTGAATCCGGCGGGTGCGGCTTTTGAAGTTCTCGGTGTTTATTCAAAAGACCTTCTCAAGGATTATGCACACGCCGCAAGAGCTCTCGGGGCAAAGCGTGTTATGGTTATCTGCTCAAGAGACGGTTATGATGAAATCTCGCCGTGTGCAGAAACAGACGCGTATTTTATTGATGAAAACGGTTTGGAAGAACAGTTTGTTATTAATCCGGCAGACTTTGGCGTTACGGATGCGGTTGAAGATGAACTTATCGGTGGCAGCGGAAAAGAAAATGCGGATTTGGGGCTTGCCGTTCTGAATGGTAACGGACGCAAAACAATCCGTGATGCGGTCTGCTTGAATGCGGGCGCGGTTCTGTACGTTGCAAAAAAGGCTGAATCGCTTAAAGCCGGTTTTGATATGGCAAGTCAGTCGCTTGCAACAGGCAAAGCCCTCGCAAAACTTGAAGAAATCAGGGAAGTAAGCAAAAGCTTGTCGGCATAAATTATGGACAGAAACAACATTATTGCGGAAATTGTTGAAGCCAAAAAGCGTGATGCACAAAAACTCGGATTTACGTTCGGTTGCAATGTACCTCAGCAGCGTACACGAAAAATCAATCCGTTTATGGTGCAAAAAGGCGTTATCCTTGAAATAAAGCGGGCAAGCCCGTCAAAAGGCGACATTGCGCCGGAACTCAATCCTGCTGAAACTGCGCGTTTGTATAAACAGAACGGTGCGAGCGCAATTTCATGTCTGACGGAACGCAATTACTTTAAAGGCTCTCTTGATGATTTGATGAAAGTGTGCGAAGCAGTTCCCGATGTTGCTGTGCTACGCAAGGATTTTTTGATTGAAGAAGAAGAAATCGATATTGCATATCGTTGTGGAGCGGACGCTGTTCTGCTGATTGCAGGAATCTTGTCACTTGAAAAGCTCCGTTCCATGACGGCAAAGTGCTCAAAGCTCGGTATTCGGGCACTTGTTGAACTGCGCACAGTTGAAGATGCTGAAAAAGTGCTTGAAGTAAAAAAGCAGTTTGCGAATACAATCGTCTGTGGTGTTAATTCG
>DBWK01000013.1 GCA_002308875.1 Treponema sp. UBA1240 | reverse complement strand
CACTGATGAACAGCTAATGAATAATCTATGAATAAGTACTGTAACGGACATTAATACTAGGCTAAAAGGGATAGTAATACGTACGTAAAAGGGATCGTTGACAGTCAATAAAAGGGAGTGTTATAGCCCAGTAATTGGGAGCATAATCTAATTAGATTAGACACCATAATCTAGCTAGATTATGATTTATAATCTAACTAGATTGTTCCGAATAATCTAGTTAGATTAGGAATTCGCATTCCCAAAAAAGCAGGCAAAAGCAGATTTTTACTGCTTTTTACAGCATACAGTATAACATAAAAACTGGGAAAAAACAAGTTTTTCGAGTTGCAAAACACCCGACAGCTCTTATTGGATTGATGGTACTTAAGAACACATCAACCTGCGTAGGCTAATTCGGGGACGCAAAACATTCTGAACCCTGAAAGGGTGAAGCTGTTTTGCGGCACAGAATTAGCCGAGAGCAGGTTGTCATTTTTTTCTTGAGACCCGCTCACTCAAAGATGAGAGCTGTCGGATGTTTACATACCGCTTTTACTCCAGATTCAGCTTACGCGACAGAATAAAAGACGAAACCGCAAAATACACAGCCGAAAAAACAATATTGCAAAGAACAAATATACCTACCAGCGTGTAAAAAGCAGATTCAACACTACCGTTCCATCTGTCCAGATTACTAATCAAGTGCTTGAAAATCACCTGTGTAACATTATTCGAAACAACCATAATTACAACAGCAGCAAGAACCTGAGCAATACGCCTGTGATTCTTAAAAAGATGTCCGACTGACATTATGCAGTAAATCCAAAGAACAAATTCCACCAAAGCTGTAATGTAACAGATAAAAAGAGCAAACAAAAATCCCGGCATAGAAGTAATTTCCAATTCTTCCATGATCGACGGAAAAACATTAAAAAGAATGTCCATGAACTCTGCTGCATCCATATAGCGGACAAAAAGCAAAAAGAACGACAGAGAAGCAACAGTAATGCACAAAGTTCCCCACAGCAAAGCGCTTACAAGCTTAGAAACAAGATGGTTGTTGACCGTTACGGGCAAAGACATCGTAAGATAAGCTTCGTCGCTGAACATGGTCTTTTTAAAACGGCTTATAAGGTGCATAACAGTAAGTACTGACGCTGCAATAAAAACACCGGTATAAACAAGAACCAGCAGAGACTCAATGTTGTTCATGATTCCTGTATTGAATGAACCGCTGATTCCCTGTTCAAAATACGCAATAACCGAAACCAAAAGGAGAATTCCGTATATTGGCAGCAGAACCTGTGATGAGCACAAAAGCTCGTATTTTAACAATTTGCCTGTTCGTGAAAAAGAATTGTTTTTTTCTAACATCTGAATTCCTCCCTAAAAAGCTCGTCAATGGATTTTCCTTCCGCTTCGCGTATTTCATCCACACTTCCGTGCCGTACTATTTGTCCTTCCTTAAGAAAGACCACATGACCAAGAACCGGTTCAACATCAGTTATCAAATGTGTGGAAATCAGAACCGAAGCCTTGTCCGTGTAATTTGAAAGAATTGTTGAAAGAATATAATCCCTTGCGGCAGGGTCTACGCCGCCGATCGGTTCATCCAAAAGATAAAGCGCCACATCCCTGCTCATGGTAAGAATGAGCTGAACCTTTTCTTTTGTGCCCTTGGAAAGCGACTTGAGTTTTTCCTTAGGGTCTATCTTTAAATCCGCCAGCATTGCATCAGCCTTGCTGCGGTTAAAAGTACCGTAAAAATCCGCAAACATGCTTACAAGGTCAGAAACGCGCATCCAGTCGTTAAGATAAACTCTGTCAGGCTGGTAGGCAACAAGCTCTTTTGAAACAAAGCCCGGTTTTTGTCCGCACGCAAATACGGAACCTTCGTCAACCGTAAGAAGACCTGCGGCAAGCTTTAAAAGCGTTGTTTTTCCGCTGCCGTTTGGTCCCAAAAGACCGATTATTGAACCGGCAGGCAAAGACATGTTTATGTTGTCCAAAGCAACCTTTGAGCCATACCGTTTTGTAACGTTATTAAATTCCAGTACGCTGTTCATAATTCTCCCTCTTTTAATTCCGAAATAAGACTGATAACCTCAGCGTTAGAAAAGCCGAGTGTCTTCATCTTTTCAAGAAAACCGCCGATTTCAGATTCAGCCAGTTCTTTCCGCATTGCAGCTATTTTTCCACTGTCGTCCGTAATAAACCTGCCGCTTGTCCTTTCTGTGCGGACAAGGCCAAGCTTTTCCAGTTCCGAAAGAGCCTTTTGCATTGTGTTGGGATTGACTTTTGCATCAACAGCAAGTTCCCTTACGGAATCAAGTTTGCTTCCAAGCGCAAGTTCACCCGAAAGAATGCCAATCTTGAACAAATCTACAAGCTGAACGTAAATGGGCTTGTCTGACGTAAATTTATAGTTCATACCGCTCCTTGTATTATTGTATTAGATTTATAATACAATAATACAACCAAGAGTAAAATCTGTCAACTGTATTAGAACAATAATACAATATTTTTTGAATTTTTTTGCAACTTTTTTTCTGTTCCTGTGTCATATAGAACAGAGTAAATTTGAAAAAAGGGGCGGAATATGAAAAACATTCTTACAATACCATCAATTCTTAAAGACTGTAAAAAAAGATTCGCAAACAAGCCCGCGATGGATTTGGACAACGGTAAAAAAATAACCTACACGGATTTACTCTGGGATATTTCGCGTACAATGCAGCAGATGAAGCGTAACGGGATTTCAAAGGCAAGCAAAGTTGCAGTTTTTGCGGAAGCAAATCCGCAGTCAATAGTTACATTCCTTGCAATAACGGCAATGGGCGCTGTTGCAGTTCTTCTCAAATATGATTTGACGGAAGAAGAAGTTACCGAAATCTTAAAAAAAGAAAACCCGGAAGCTGTATTTATCAGACGTGACAAGCTCAACCTTATTTCTTCAGTAAACACAACAACCATCTTTGAGATGGCTGACAACAGCATACTAAAAACCGATCCTTCACTCAGACTGGGAACAGTAGGCGGAATTACAGGTACTGATATTGCGGCAATTGTATACCAGAAAAACAGTGAAAACCGCATAACTTCAACCGCATATACACAAAAACAGTTTGCGGCGGCAGTAAAAGAAACAAAAAAACGTTCTTCTTCAAAGCCAACATTTGATACACTGCTCGCATACTGCAAAACCTGCATTCTTCCTATGCTCAAAGGAAACTGCGTTCACTCTGCGGTCTGATAAATTCGAGTTTGTTCTCTAAGCTCACAAATAACTTGCAATACGCTCTTTTCTTATGTATAGTTTATATATATGAAGAGAATTTACAAATTTTCAGGGCTTATTGCGCTTGTACTCATATTATTTGTGCTTTCCGCCTGTAAAACCGAAAAATATGTACCTGATTCTTATGCCGACAGCATCCGTCCTTCCATAACAGGAACCTGGAAGCTTGTGAGCATGAAAGAATCACCTGTTGAATACTATGTTTCAAACAAAATAACCTTTATAATTCCCGAAGATCCGCCGCACTCAATAAACGGCAGTACAGGCATAAATCTTTACAACGGTACTGCCTGGATACAATCAGAAGATTTTACATGCGGAGCAATCGCAGTAACAAAAATTGCGGGAACCCAGGAAGAAGAAAAAAACGAATCTGAATACCTCCGCCTGCTCAAAGCCTGCAATAAAATTAAATACGGAAAAGACGGAACACAGCCTGTTCTTTGCATCTACAACAAAGAAAAAACCATAGAACTGAATTTTATTAAACTGGACTAAACTATGCTAAAACTGAGCAAGAAGCAGATTATCATCAACTATCTCATTTTTTGTACAATATGGCTTCTTGGTATGACAGCATTAGTTTCATGGGCCGCCTCAAAATTCGCAAAACAAACAACTGTTTCCGTGATTATGGACAAAGGTTGGACAATAACACTCCAGAATAAAATTTATCAAAATGTAACACTGTCTGAGTTCGACTTTCCTCCCCTCAAGGTAAGCGATGAAATAGTATTGGAAAAATCAGTTCTGCCGCTTTCGATTCAGAATCCCGTAATAAGAATTTATACAACTTTCTGCGCGGTTGAAATGTACGAGAATGAGAAGCTGGAATACTCATACGGACAGGAACTTTTTAAAAAAGGAATAACAACAGGAAGCGGTTATCATACAATTCCCGTCAGAAATCCTAATGGAATAACGAATTTAAAAATAAAACTAACTGTTACGGAACCCAACGCTTTTAACATACTCCAGCCCGTTTATGCGGAAAGTGCGGAAGATACCCTCATTTCGTTATTTAAAAATACAATTCTTGTTCTCATTTCATCATCTTTTTTTATTGTACTTGGTATCACAATAATAATCATCGCGATTCTTTTGTATCTGTTCTCAAATCCGGTCAAAGATCTTTTTGTCATAGGACTGACCTCGTTCTTTATGGGAACATTGATAATGTGCATAAACGGCTGTCTGGTTATTTTCAGTCATAATTATGTATTCAACACCTGGATTGAATACATTGCAAAAGGCGGCACCACACTCTCGCTTATTTTTCTTTTTTACAAGGATATTGCAAAAACCCGTACTGAAAAACGAATTTACCTATTCTTGACCACTTTGTTTTTTATGTACTTTTTAACGGTACTATTTATAGACAAAATTGCGGAAACTCACTTTATTCTAATACTTTTTATAATAGCGGAAGTTATCATCACTATCGCAATTTCTTTCAGACACATAAAAAACGAAGAGTCTTTCGCGGTTCTTCCGACAATAACTTTTATTGCATTCGGAATTCTTCTTTCAATCAACTTTTTCAGCCTGGGAACAGCCGGATATTCCGATTTAAAACTAACAAAAATCGGCGGGAACACCTTATCCATAATGACGTTGTTTTCTCTACTAATTCTTATTGCTACGCTTATTCTGAAACTTCAGGAAAATATGGAAGCATTGAACTACAAAACCGCTCTTGAAGAATACAATAAAACGGATTATTTAACAGGCTTTCCGAACAAACTTAAATATGACGAAATAACCGCCGGTCCAAGGGACGATACTCAGGGAATAAAATCCGTATTTGCAATACAACTTATGCCGGCGGGAACTAACGTTCCTATGTACGGCGAACTGGAAGCCGACAACTTTCTTGTAAATTTTACAAACATAATATGCAACGTTTTTTCCAAAAGCGACCTTATGTTCACGTTCAAGCCAGGCTGTTTTACCGTTTTATCCGGCGGCGAAGACATTGCCGCCTTTAACAATCAGCAGAAACAACTGAACAATATGCTTTTTGAACAGATACAAAAGAACCCGCGAATGCAGTATCAGCTTAAAACAGGTTTTGCGTTCGTTTCCGAAAACAACACAATCGATGAAACAAGACTTGCCGCCGAAAAAGCCGCCGGCATCTTTGTCTGAAATCCGCTCTATTTTTTGAGAAGCACAGCAAACGGATTGTATGTGTCTGTACCACTGTCAGCCTGATGTTCCAAATACTGCTTTGCGTCATCATCCTGCTGGCGCGATGAACTTGGTCTGAGCGAAATACGTTTTTCTTCCGTATCAATGCTGTTGATTACAACGGACATTTTGTCGCCAACCTTGTAAAGCTTTCTGAGGTTGGTGTTTCTGCCGGCGTCATCCAATTCGGAAATGTGAATAAGTCCGTCAATTCCGTCCTCAAGCGAAACAAAAAGCCCAAAGTCCGCAACTCTTGAAATTTTGCCCTCATATTTGGCATCAACTTTGTATTTTTCAGCAACATTATCCCACGGGTCGGCCAGAAGAGCCTTGAGGCTTAAGGAAACACGCTCGTGTTCCCAGTCCGTCTTAATAACAAGCGCTTCGATTTTTTGTCCAACGGCTAATTCCGTTGAAATATCGCTGACTCTTGTGCGTGAAATTTCTGAAACAGGAAGAAGGGCCTGAAAACCGCCGATATCAACAAAAGCCCCGTAATTGTGGAGCGAGACTACCGTTCCTGAAACTTTGGAACCTTCTTTTACCGTTGTTCTCAACGTTTCAACGAATTTTTTATGTTCGTTTTCGCATACAGCTCTGTTTGAAACAAGTATGTTTTTTCCGTTTTCCTTGTATTCGGTTATTATGAATGAGAGAGATTTTCCAACATAAAAAGCGGGTTCTTCTTTTTGCTTGTAGCCCATCTGCGAATAAGGACAGAATGCTCTTGCCGTTCCAAGCTTTACTTCAAAGCCGCCTTTTATTTCTTTTTCAACATGACCTTCAACAGGTATCTGATTTTTGTACGCATTTTCCAACATTTGGTCGTCTGCGTTTTCGCCGCTTATTTTTGCGGTAAAACGCATTTCGCCGTCTTTGAGTCCTATAAAATATACCGAAACAGAGTCACCTTCTTTTATGGTAACATTTCCGTTTTCATCAGTATACTCGGATACATCAAGCACACCTTCACTTTTTGAATCGCAATCAATAAAAACGCAGTCTTTTGTAACTGCAACAACCGTAGTTTTAAACAACTGTCCAACTTCCAAACGTTTCATAACGCCTCCAAATCAACACCCACAGGATAACAAATTAAAAGAGAAAGGGCAACAATGTAAATTAAAAGGAATCACCAGTTTGTACCGAAAGAAATACCGGCACTGACATTGAACGGATATCCGCCTCTGATGAAAGGTTCAAAATACATCGGCGACTTGAGCAGATAGGCGCGATAACCGATTTTAAGCATACCCATCGGAGATATTTTTGAATTGAGGTTTGCGTCTTTTATGAAAGAGCCGTTTGAATAGGAGGCGGAAGCTCCCAGTTCTCCCTGCAAAAAGAAGCCGTAAGGAAGATTTCTGTAAGAATCCGTTTGAAAGTATTTTCTTCCGGTAAGACCAAGACGCATACCGTATACTTTGTTGTCTTTTTTAAAGTTATATGAACCGCCGCCAACAAGACCAAGCGAGATTGTTGGTTTTATAAGCTTCTCATACTGTATATTCATACCAAAATTCTGAATAAGTCCGTCGCCGCCAATAATCGGCTTCATTGCGGAAGAAAAATGGGTCTTGTTCGCCTCCGCATCCAGCGCCACGTACGGTTGGAATATAAAATCAGGTTCATCTTCAAATATGAAAGGATCAAAATCAGCCGCTTCCTGTGTTATGTTCTTTGCGCTTATGGCAGTGGAAACCTCAGGCGCTTTTTTGGTCGTTTCTATTTCAACATGAACAGGAACAGGCGTTTCTTCTTCCAAGGGTATAAGTTCGATTGTATCTTCATCATCCCAATAAACTTCTTCGTGTTTATCGGCGGTTTCAATTTTTGAGGTTTTTATATCCGGAGTTTTTTCAACTTCAGTCAGTGATTTTGTCTTTGGTTTGGTTTCAGCTCCAGTTACTGTCTGTGTTTTCGACTTGCTTTCGGTTTT
>DBWK01000015.1:15136-21153 GCA_002308875.1 Treponema sp. UBA1240 | reverse complement strand
ATAATGGAAGAAGGCAAAGAACAGGGTCGCACCGAAGCCAAGTTTGAAGCAGCACGAAATATGCTTATAGAAGGAGTACCAGTAGATAAAATTGCAAGTTGGCAGACACTTCCAATTGAGACTGTTGAACAGCTAGCTGAAGAACTAAAGGCAGAACCTGTGTAGATAAACTGCTGCACAAACTAGCGCATGTTCTGCCGGTACACGTCCGCTATGATTTTTACTGCCTGGTGCACTTCATCTTCGTTGCGGGAATAATTCAAACGCAGGCACTTGTTATAGTGAGGATGCGTTGTATGTTTCGGGAGACCAAAGAAAAAGTATTCGCCGGGAACAGTTATAACACCACGCTCTTTAAGCTTGGAATACAGTTCCAGAGTAGGAATTTTTAAATCATTCAGCAAAAGCCACAAAAAGATTGCGCCCTCGCTTTTATGAATTCCGTACGGTAATCCTGCAAATTCCTCATGAATCCAGTCCTGCATCTGACGTGATTTGTGCTCATAAAACGGACGGACAAATTCCTCACCCATCGATACCAGTCTGCCTGTCTTTACCAGCGGCTCGGCGAGTATCTGCCCGAGGCTGCCAGAAGCAAGCGCCGCGATGGCATTTATGTTGGACATAGCTGTAATTATCTTTTCGTCAGCAATTATGATGCCGGTTCGCAAAGCCGGAAGTCCTATCTTTGAAAGGCTCATACTCAATATTACGTTTTTATCCCAATAAGGCTTTGCGTCATCGGTAAATACAATGTTCGGGAACGGCAAGCCGTATGCGTTGTCCACCATTAACGGAATGCGGTATTTTTCGGCAAGAGCGGAAAGTTTTTTTATTTCAACATCGGTAAGCACATTGCCGCTTGGATTGGTTGGTCGCGAAACACACATTGCGCCTACTTCCGGGTGCTCAGCAAGATATGCTTCCACAGCGGGAAAATCTATAAAATACTTGAAAGTGTTGTCGTCATAATATTCGCAGCGCGCCGGTACAGAAACAAATGTGTCAGCTTCCACGCCCTGATCGGCGTATCCGACGTATTCGGGGACAAGCGGAAAAAGAATCGTCTTTTTTGTTTTTACACCGTTCTGCGTTGTTGTTCCCGAAAAAAGATTGAACAAATAAAAAAAAGCGCTCTGGCTTCCGTTTGAAACGGCTATATTTTTTTCGGTAATCTTCCAGCCGTATGTTTTTGAAAGATATTCGGTAAGCACTTCAATAAAGCTTATGCGTCCTACAGGGGCATCATAGCGCGCAACGGCGTTTTCAAAACCGTCTTTTGAAGAAAGGAGTTTTTCCATTTCTTCCCTGTAAACTTTTTCAACCTGTGGAATCCGGGCGGGATTACCGCCGCCGAGCTGATAAGACGGAACTCCCTTGGGGAGCGGTTTGCCCAAATCATCCATGAGCTGCAGGATACCGGAATGTGTATTAAGTTTTGTACCAAAATCAGAGAATATCATTCCGCTATGATAGTTTTTTTATGAACTATATGCAAGTATCAGGATTTGCGCATAATCTCAAGCGGCTTTTCCCTGCCCGCCTTTACGGCAGGAAGAATTGACACAATTACGGAAAGAACAAGCNNCAAGCGTACCCGCCGCAATCAGTGCAATTTCGGCAACTGGGATTTTTACAGGGATATAGCTCATGTAATATTCGGGATTGAGCAGCTTTACGGGAATGAGTTCCTTTTTGGAAAAAGAAAGATTTGCGGCAAGTTCCATAAAAAAATTAACTGCTTTTTCCATGAACAGAATAATTTCATTAACTTTAAGACCGCAAAGAATTCCGACCGGAGTTCCGATTAAAACACCTCCAAGCCCCGTAAAAAAGCCTGTAAGAATAAACGCATTGCGAATTCCGGCATGATTTGCACCCACGCTTTTTAGTATGGCTGTTTCGCGCCGGCGTTCCATAACAATCATCACAAGCGACGAAGAAATGTTTACTGAAGCAACCAGTACAATCAGGAACATGATTAAAACCAGCAGAACCTTTGAAGTTCTAAAATTGGTATATGTGCTGTCGTTAAGCTGTTCCCAGTTGTAAACTGAAAAGTCTTTTTTGGTGAGAGCGGCGATTTGGTTTTGAATGCGGTACAGATCTGGCGAAAAAGCGTCATCAGTTTCAACTCCGATAAACAGGCGCGAAACACTTGTTGCAAGAATGTCAAAGCCTGTTTCAAGCGGAACAAAAATCCACAGGGCATCCAGTTCCTGATAGCCGCACGAGCAGATTCCCTCTACGGTAAACGTTACTACCTTGGGAACAATTTTGCCGTCGGACAACGTGCGTGCGCTTATAAGCCGGATTGAATCGCCTATACCTGCACCTATCTTTTTTGAAAGCGCCTGCCCAATAACGGCGGATTTTGGGTTTTTAAGCTCCAAAGTTCCTTCATGAACGGTAAAGAGTCTTGAAAATGACGGGTTTGCGGTCAGCAAATCTGCTTCAACGGCTCTTACTGTTGCGCCGCTGCGCGCCGTTTTTCCCGCGACAAGAACCATTCCGCTGCGTTCCGCATAGGCGTTCTTTACACCTGAAATATTTTTTATTTTTTCGGCTGTGTCCGCAAGAAAAGCAATTTCTTTTTTGGCATCAGAATCTGCCCGGTATTCTATAGCCTGAATGTGAAACGATGAAAGCTCTATTATTCTTTCAGTCATTCCGTCTATCATACTGTCCGAAACAACGATTACTACAATAAGCGGTATAATGCTCAAACCCACACAGAACATAGAAGCGAGAAGATTTTTGCGCGCCCTTGTTTTTGAGGTAAAAAACCGGATTGCATAAAGAAACGAGGATTTTAGCGTCATACCTTTACCAAAACTCCGTTTTTAAGCTCGTAGGAACAGTCGCCGCATGAGGCAAGGTTTTTGTCGTGTGTAACAAGAATGAGCGTCTTTTTGTACCTGTCCGCCAAAGAAAAAAGCATATCGCCCACATTGGCAGAATTAGCGGGATCAAGATTTCCCGTAGGCTCATCGGCAAGAATCAGCTCAGGGTCGTTGATAAGCGAGCGTGCAACTGCTACGCGCTGGCGTTCACCGCCTGAAAGCTGAGACGGTAAGTGGTTAAGCCGTTTTTCAAGTCCAACGTCCGCAAGAAGCTGCTCAGCGCGGTTTACAGCGTCTTTCTTTTTTGCGCCTGCCATGTACGCCGGCATAAAAACGTTCTCAAGAGCCGTAAAATCCTTTAAAAGATAATGGAACTGAAAAATAAAGCCTAAAAAACCCGAGCGGTATTCAGCAAGTTCTTTTTCTTTGAGGGCTGTTATTTCGTATTTGCCGCAAACAACTATTCCGCCGGTGGCAAAATCAAGTCCGCCTATTATATTAAGCAACGTGCTTTTTCCGCAGCCGCTTTCGCCTGTTATCACGGTTTTGCTTCCGGCTTGAACAGTCAGATTAAGCTTGTTTAAAATCTTGAGTTTTTCAATTTCCGTTACATACGTTTTTTCCAAATCCGTTATGGTTACCACATAATCACTCATCCCGCAAAACCTCCGCGCATGAAAGCCTGAGTATTCCCCTGCTTGCAATCATCGACGCAGTAAGCGACGCCAGCATTCCGAACAGAGCAATCACAAAAACTTCCGAAAAATTAATCTGCGCAGGTATTTGCGCATAAACCATATAAAGCATATTCTGTCTGACGTAAACGGCGGAATCCGGCGAAAAGACAGAAGTAAAAAAATACTGAACATAATATGAAATTTTTGAAATAAGCATAAAAATGGTACTTACGTTTACACTTAAAAGCAAACCGAGAATCGTGCCCGAAAGCGCGCCGTAAAATCCTGTCAGCGCACCCTGTATGGTAAAAATCAGCATAATGTCGTCTTTTTTGCCGCCCACAGCTGAAAAAACACAGATTTCTTCCCTACGCTCATAGCAGATTCTTCTCATTCCATTAAAGATATTCACGCCTACAACAATAAAAATGATGAATATAAGCATCATCAGCATATTTTTTTCAACTCGCAGAGCCCCAAAGAACGCGCGGTTATAGCTTCGCCATGATTCGTAGTTTGCATAAAGCGGATTTTCAGAAAGGATGCTGATGATTTTTGAATCCATATTGCTGTTTTTAAGCTTTAAGCCGTATATGGGCTTGGGATTTGCACCCAAAAGACCGTTTCCGGCGGAATCGGACACAAAGGCAAAAGTTGCGTTTATGTCGGCATATCCGCACGAAAAAACACCTGTAACGGTAAAAACTCTGGAATCGTCAATCAGTTCCACGTCGGAAGTGCCGGAAACCGCAAGGAGCGTAACATTATCGCCGGTAAGAACACCAAGACTCATAGCAAGCGAACTGCCCAGAACAATGGAATTCGGGGTGGTCAAGTCAAAACTGCCGCTTATGAGGGAAACTTCATTTGCAAAACCGGCGTCCGTGTTCATTATGTCGGCGGAAACGGAACGGATAAGCGCACCCTGCTGTTTTCCGCGTTTGCCTGCAACCAGCGCCTGCGATTCGTAAAAACGCTGCACAACCGAAATTTCGGGGATTTGCGCAACAGTGTCTAAAAATGCTTTTTCGTTGAACTGTGATTCCGGCGTTACACGGACGTGATACGAGCTGATTTCCATAATGCTGTTTATGTATGACATCTGGAGTCCGTTCATAACGGAAACGATTACCGTAAGCGCCATAACCCCGAAGGCTATGCCGAGAACCGCCAAAAATGAAGTAACGGCGCTGCGTCCTTTTTTGTCAACAGTTGAGAAGCGTCGCGAAACAAAATATATCCAGTTGAATTTTTTAAGTATGTTTTTCAAAACTCTTTTGTCCTTATGATTTTTCCCTTGTTCCGCACCGTTTCCGATTTTTTTATTCCGCGCTCAAAAACAGAAGTAACTGACATACCGTCGTCAAACAAAACAGTTTCTTCATATGAATCTGTGGTTTTGTATTTTTTTTCATATATTAGTTCATCGCCCAAATACTGCTTTTCGTCCGGCATGGAATTTGCGGTGAATGTGTAAACGATTTTTAGTTTTGCTCCGCTGTTTGTCCGTGAAGTTTTTTCCACTATCCGGTTTTTGTCGTCATATTTCCAGGTATAGGCGTAAAGCGGCTTTTCGGATTTTTTTTTGTTTTCATCAAGAGAATATGCGGTTTCAGCCGTTACAAGCCCGCTTTTATTGTACGCAAAATCAATCAGCTTATAGTCCAAAAGCAGATACGTCTGCTTTTTTGAGTACCTTGCGGAAGATGTGTTATATGAATAAGTACTTTTTTCTTCCAATATAAAACCGCTTCCGTCAGTTTTCCATATTTTTTCAGCTATAACCCTGCCGGATTCATCGTATCTTTTTTGAACAAAACGCTCTTCATCACCGTGTATAACAAAATCAACAACACCGGATTTGCGGAACACAGCGGCGTTTTCTTCGCCAGACGAATACAGGCGCAGACGTTTATCAGAATCTTTTCGCAAAAAGTCTTCTTCGCAAATCAATGGAAAAAGAAAGACTAAAAAGAAAGCGGAAAAACAAATAAATCGTATAATTCTCTTACAAGCCGATGAATTCATTCAAATAGCTCTCTGCGTTAAACAGCGACAAATCGTTGTAGTCTTCGCCAAAGCAGACAAAAGCGACAGGTATTCCGTAATCCTTGCCGACCGAAACGGCTATACCACCTTTTGCTGTGGAATCGTACTTTGTAATGATTACGGCGTCAATGCCGACCGCTTCATCAAACACTTCCACCTGTCTGAGCGCATTCTGCCCCGTAGTTGCATCAATTACAAGCAGTTTTTTGTAACAACCTTCCGAAGCCTTCTGCTCGGCAATACGGTCGATTTTTTGGAGTTCGTGCAGCAGATTTTCTTTGTTGTGCAGCCGCCCTGCTGTATCGGCGAGAACGAGTCCGCCGCCTTTTGCGGTAACTGCATCCGCTGCGTCAAAAACAACGGCTCCGGGATCGCTGTTATGCTGGTGCGCAACAACACGGATTCCGAGCTTTTCGCCGTGGAACTGAAGCTGCTCGATTGCGGCGGG
>DBWK01000015.1:3966-15129 GCA_002308875.1 Treponema sp. UBA1240 | reverse complement strand
GCCAGCCATTATTACGTTTGTGTTTTTGGAATAGTACTGTGCAAGCTTTGCTACTGTGGTGGTTTTTCCCACACCGTTTACGCCGAGGAGCAGATAAATGTTCGTTTTTCCCTGTTCCGGCTGCAAAGTTTCTGACAAAACACAGCCTTCAAGAATCTTTTTAAGCTGAGCTCCCACCTGCGAGGGATCTGTTATATTTTCTTTTCTGCACAACTGTTCAAGTGTATCCGTTATTTCGAATGAATCCTTTGCGCCCAAATCGCCCTCTATCAGGGTATCAGCAAAATCTTCAAAAAAAGAAGATGAAAGTGCATTATCTTTTGAAAATAAACTTTTTAGTTTTTCTGAAAACGTCTTTTTCATATTAAAACCTCTGCTTGTCCGCGCCACTTTATTCGCTGACAACAATCTCCTGCGGTAAAATACTGTTTGCCTTATACAGGTATCGTCCCAGCTGGAACGCAAAATTAAGTCCGAGCGTTATGCTCAAAGCGTTTGAAAAATTGCGCATCTTCATCCAATTCTGGCTTCTCTTTATATCCGACATTCCGTACAAGTACGCATTTTTTGAAGCAATCTGTGTTCCGTTACTGAAGAACAGCAGCGGCATTGAAAGCATAAGCGCAGCGTAGGAATTGTACATGGTCTTTCTGCTTTTTTCAATCTCGGCTGAAATATCGCTGGTGGAAGTACGCACATTTATTTTTTGCAGCTTGAACGGTCCCTGCGAAACCTGAGGATTGCGGTTTTCAAGCATAAAATAGTCGTTAAAGCCCTCTACAGATTCAAACTCTCCGATAGCTGTTCCGTATGACAGAACTGTTTCCGCAGCGTTTTCAACCGGAATTGCGTTCAAATAGAACTGACCCGCCGAGGATGTTGTAGAATCAAGAAAAACCTTCATTCTTTCATCCTCTCGCATTGTTACGCGTACCAGGAATTCTTCTTCGCCGTAAAAATCGTATGAAAACTCTTTTGACTTAAAGCCTGCCGCGTCTATTGTTATTTCATGCACACCGCTCTGCAAATCCTGTTCTTCGGAAATCATGCTTGTGCCGTCAACATATATTTTTGCAACCTTTGCGGCTTCAGGCGGATTTATCTCAAAGCGCAGACGTACCGGTTTGGAATTTATAACGGCGGGATACAATGCCTGAACCAACTGTTCCGCAAGAGCCGGCAAATCAGTAATGCTGCCTATATCAGAAACTGTTGCCGCAATTTCACCTCCGGGGTAAACGGACAAAGAAACGGTTGCACGCAAAAAGCCGGCGCGCTCTGACACGGACCCGCTCAACAACGCAGAAATGCCCGCATTTACAACACGCTGTTCAAAGTCAAACTCAGTTTCGTCATCCGATTTTTTGTCAAAAAAAAGCGAACTGTCATCGCGCCAGGTAACAAGCGAAAGCTTGTCGCCCGGTCTTAACGGTGAAATATATGCAACTTTCTGTCCTACAGGCAGATCTTTTTTCTTTACGGTTTCATCTATTCCAAGCGGATTGGCGGCTTTTGCAAGGTTGTTCTGTATTTTTTCCTGCAATTCTTTGATACGGGCGGCGGATTGCTTTTTTTGTTTTCGTTTTTCAGTTGAAGTTGAAGAATTGAACATAACCGCATCCCTTGTGCGCAGTTCGTTAGAAAGCTGGTCGAACAATTCCTGCCGTTCGGTCATAAGCGAGAACAAAACACGGTTTTTTATTTCATCATCTTCCATTACGCGGTTTCCGCTGCCCTCAAGATAATCTAACAAAAGCCCCGGTAATGTTCTGGCTGCCTGTTCAAGTGCTTCCTGTGATTCGGTTGAAGTACCCGCGGTAAAAGGAACGGCTGCCATAGTCCAATTTTCTTCAATACCGAACAATGCGGCGTGTGCGAGAAAAAACACAGATATTGCAAACCAGAAAAACCTTGTTTTTTTCACGATTATTCCCGTTATACTTCCTCGTCATCGTCTGAAGAAACCGGCAGACCTTTCCACTTAAGCGAAAGATAAGTTTCTATAAACGGATCTATGTTTCCGTCCATAACGGACTGAATGTTTCCTACTTCGTACTTGGTGCGGTGGTCCTTTACCATTGTGTAAGGCTGAAAAACATAGGAACGAATTTGGTTTCCCCAGGAAATGTCTTTCTTTTCCTGTGCAAACTTTGAATTTTCTTTTTCCTTTTCAGCCCTATAATACTCGTAAAGCCGTGCGCGGAGCATATTCATAGCAATCTGGCGGTTCATCGTCTGACTGCGTTCAGTCTGACACGAAACTACAATACCTGTAGGCAGATGCGTGTAACGGACTGCGGAATCAGTCTTGTTTACGTGCTGTCCGCCCGCACCGCTCGCCCTGTATGTGTCCACACGCAAATCTTCCGGTCGTATGTCTACTTCTATCGTATCGTCAAGAATGGGGAAAACGTACACTGATGAAAAAGAGGTATGACGACGCGCATTCGCGTCAAAGGGACTTATTCTGACCAACCGGTGAACACCTGCTTCCGATTTTAAGTAGCCGAACACGTACTCACCTGTTATTTCGGCAGTAACGGACTTTATTCCGCCTTCTGCTTCGAGCAGGTCTACAACCTGAAGTTTGTAGCCGCGCCGTTCAGCCCACCTGCTGTACATACGGAACAGCATGGAAGTCCAGTCACAGGCTTCAGTTCCGCCAGCACCGGAGTGAATTGTTAGATATGCACCGTTCTGGTCGACTTCATCGGACAAAAGATTAAGGATACTCAGTTTGTCATATTTTTCTTTTATTGTATCAAGGCTTGCTTTTATTTCTGCTTCCAAAGATTCATCTTTGCCTTCGGTTGCAAGTTCAAACAATGCTTCCGCATCTTCAATTTCTGCAAGCAGGGCTTTCCATGGTTCAATCCGGTTTTTAAGTAGTTTTATTTCAGAAAGAACTTTTTCGGCTTTTTTAGGATCGTCCCAAAAACCGGGCTGTGCGGTAACGGATTCTTTTTCTTTTATTTTAGCTTCAACGGAAGCGGGGTCAAAGACGCCCCCAAACATCAAGAATATCAGACTTCAACGAAGCTATTGGGATTTTTAATTCTTCAAGCATATTTTTTCCTTTATTCAGCAAGACGCATCATCATTTTACGCCATTTTTTTCTTGTCAGTTCCGAAATCGCCATAACACCCTCAACCGGATACTGGTAAATGCGGACAGTGTCATAATAATCGGTAACACGGTCAATATCCTTTTTGAGAGCAATAAGCCTGTCTTCGCTAACAGCCGTATGTTCCCAGCAGGAACGCTGCTTTTTTTTATATCCATAGGAAACGAGAATTTCATTTAACGCCCTTGCCGATTCTATGGCACCGGGATCCAAAATTACGGAAACAAACATAATATAAGAATATGATAATCAAAGTATCTTGTCAAACCGTATTTTTTAGGCGATTATATATATATGAAAAGATTGTCCTCATTCCTCATTCTTTTTTTTATTCTATGCGGTTTTTCCGCCTTTTCTCAAAAGCAGGAACAAAGCCTGCTTGTAACTGACATTACCGTTCTTGTTTCAAATATGAATGTGCAGCTCACCTGGCGGAGACCTGAAGGCATAACCTATTCGCCTGATGTGATTTTTAGAATTTACCGCGATACAAAGCCGCTCACAAGGCAGACAATCGGACCGCGAACACTTGTATCCGAGCAGGATGCAAGCCAGATGATTTTCACGGAGATTCTTCCCGACACAAAAGAATACTATTATGCAGTTATAGGACTTACCGACCCCGATGCGCTGTCTTATCCCGTAGTACCGTCAGTAAACGCAACCGTAACACCGGCGGTAGGAACTTTTGTGTCGCAGTCTAACAGCATTTTTTCAGACATAACCGATTTTAATGTAATAGCACAGGGAAACAGTGTAATTATAACGTATATTTCGCAGAACAAGGGTAAAAAACTGGTTTTATACCGTTCCACCAATCCGTTTGAAAACTTTTACAGTCTGAACAAAGCTATGAAAGTAGCTTCGTTCATTGACACGGGAACACCATACACCGACTATCCGCCTTTAAATATAAAGTTTTATTACACACTGCAGGAAGAAAGCGACGTAATTACAGGAAACGTTGACTTTAAGCCCGGAAAAAACACTTCCACAAATCCTGTAAGCGTTACGGGAACAGCTGCCGAAACTGCAAAGAGCAGAAATTTGAGAAAAGCTCCTCTGCCAGGAATATCGTCTGAAAATTCCGCTCAAAGCGGCACGCTGGCACAGGATACAATACAGATGCTGCCCGGCACTCACGATTCCAAGGCTAAAGAAGAACCGGTCAGCCTGCTGCCGCCGCAAATCTTTAATGAAGAACAAACATTACAAACGGATTTGTCGCAGCTTTTGGCAAACTCGTTTTCAAAAAGCAACTGGTCGCTCGCCGAACAGGATTTGCTGCTGTTCATCAAAAACTGTACTGAAAAAGACAAGGCAAACAGGGCAAAGTTTTATCTTGGAGAAGTTTACTATTTTATGGGTGAAAAGCGTCGGGCTCTGCTACAATTTCTTTCTGTAAGGGAAGTATTTCCTGCAGCGGCTTCCGCCTGGATAGAAGCTGTGCTTTCACTTTAACCGATAATTGACACAAACACCCAACCGCTTTATTCTGAATGTATGAACAATAAAAAACGGTTTTTTGCGGTTATTATTTCGTTGTTATTCCTTTCGCTTTTAGTTTTTTCATGCAAAGAAAAAAAGAATATTGAAGTTCTAAAAAGAGAACAGCGTTTTATTCTCAACTACGGCAATTTTGAAGATGAAATAGACCTTTTTGACCTGATGCAGCAGGGAACAAACATAGAAACATACCTTCAGATGAGGAACGGTTTTTTTTACCTTACGAATGGAAAATCAAAAAAAGTAATGCAGTTCACGTCTTACGGCGAGCTTTTGAGCATACTCTATAATCCTGAAACAAACCCTACACCGTCTTTTTCCATTTCGGAAAACATAGGCGATTCAAAGCAGGGCACTCAGATGGCAACTTCATACCAGTTTCTTTCGCCCTCAAATCTTGCTGTTGACAACAACAAAAATCTTTATGTAGTTGACCAACTGCCTCAGGAACGGCAGGAACTTGATTCTGAACGGAACATTTGGCTCAAGAACGTTGTTCTGCGCTTTTCATCAAACGGCGAATACTTGGATTACCTCGGTCAGCAGGGTCTTGGCGGAACACCGTTTCCGCACATTCAGAATGTTTTCTGCACAGAAAATAACGAACCGGTTGTTATTTCCATAACTAACGACGGATATATAGTAAGCTGGTTTAATGAGGATGGTTTTCCTCTGTTCACCGTTCCCATAGAAACAAATCTTCTGCCAGATCCTTTTGAAGCCACGGACAAGGACGTATACAAGTCGCTTGATGTTATTGTTCCAGATTACAATACTAGAACTCTCTATCTTAAAATTGACTACTATCAAAGCGAGATTGATGCTAATTCGGGTTTTAAGTCAGCTGTTTCATACGGAGCAACCTATATATACCCGCTGAACGTAGAAACCGGTATTTTTTTGGAGCCGGTTCTTGTTCCCTCATACGAAGAACAAACAAAAGATTCGGGGGAACCGGACACAAAACCGTATGAGCTGCTCGGCATAACGCAATCGGGTTACTTTTTCTTTATAACACCTTTGGAAAACGGTTACGATTTGCAGATAATACAAAACAACGGTCAAAAGATTATTCACAAAAAACTTCTTGTTGCACAGGAAGATTTGGTGTTTTCGCGGATGAATCTTTCCAAGGAAGGAATTATTTCCGCTCTCCTGGCTAATAATTTTGAAGCTTCAGTCGTCTGGTGGCGGGCTGATGAAATCATTGATTCGCTGATTAACTGATATGGATATAGAAGAAAGAAAAAAACTTGAAGCACAGGGTATTGTTTTTCATTATGACAGGGAAAAACGGCTCGAAAACCAACCCAAGATAAAAGCCTTTTACGAAAAGCAGGAAAACCTGCCCCGTGGTTTTTTTAACGTGCTAAAAGCCGCGCCCGGTGGAAAATTTCTTATCATCACTATCATAATGCTTATGGCAGTAATCGTTCTGCTGGGAATTTTCAACAAAACCGGTGAAGATAAAATTGCGGGCGTTCCTGTTTCAATAACAGCTTTCAGCTTTGAAGATCAAATTTATACAACATTAAAGTTCGCCGAAACGGAAAACGTGACTTCGGGAATGATTACCGCTGAAATTGCTGTTATGGACAGCCAGAGTACAATAATTGACAAAAAAACTTATGAACAGGCATACACCGGAGACGAACTGCTAATACGCGTAATTTTTACGAATTATGACATAACGAGGGTAGTTGCCGTTGTAAAATTCAACGGTGAAGAAAAAACAATCCACACACCGGTAAGCAAGTAATTATCCGCGGGGAGCGGAGGCAGGGTCAACCGCGTTACCGTTCTTGAATACCATAAAGTTAAGCTGGGGCTTTTTGCTCAGTGTATCAACACCAACCGTTCCGATAACGGTTCCATATTCCACGGAGTCGCCTTTTTTTACGTTTATTGAATCAAGCCCGCTGTACACATACACATAGTCGCTTGCTTTAGGCTGAACAAACACAACCTGTCCGAAGCCTCTGTACAGTCCGCTGAAAATAACACTGCCGCCCTTAACCGCGGTAACGTTGTCACCGCGTTCCGCATTAAGCAGAACGCTGTTTGTTTTACCGGAAATATAGCTTACTTCCGAAGTTTTTACAGGCCACACAGTTTTACCGGAATTTGCAACCGTTTTATATGAACGAGAGTCTTCAAGTTCTACTTTGGCGGGTTTTACGTCGTCTTCTTTGGGAGTAGTTTTGTTTTCAGTTATAACAGGGGTTTGCTTCTTAACAGGGATTTTCAGGATTTTTCCGCTTTTAAGCGTGGAAGAAGCACTCATACCGTTTGCTTTNNCGTATTTCGTCAACGGAAGTGTCGTATTTTCGTGCAATGCTGAAAAGCGTATCACCAGGCTTTACAGGGTATTCGGTATATGAAACGGCAGGCGTTTCCGTTAGTGGAAAATCTTTTGCAGTTGTTGTTTCTGTTTTATTTTTAATAGAAGGAATTTTTATTTTTTGTCCGAGTTTTATTTTGGAAGAATCGGTTATTCCGTTATGTGCACAGATTTCCTCAACGCTTACTCCGTACTTGCGTCCGAGGCTGTAAAGGGTATCGCCTTTTTCAATAACATGAACAATGTCGTCCGCAAAAGTAAGTGCAAAGATGATGAAAAATATAAAAGCTGCAACTGTTTTTTTACAAATACTATTCATACAACTCTACTTATCGGCACAAGAGCTGAATTTTTGTAGCAGACTGCCGGTTGAAATTTAAACTTGAAAAATCGGAAATATTATTGCAAAATATTTGTATATTTTTAATTATTTTCCATAATTTCAGGAGATATATCATGGGACTTATAAAAGCGGCAATGGGCGCTGTTACAGGAGCGCTTGCAGATCAGTGGCTGGAAACATTTCAGCCTGACGAAATGAGCGACAGAACGGTTTTTGCAAAGGGCGTTCCCGTCCGAAAAGACAAGAGGTCTTCAAACACAAAAGGAACTCAGGATATTATTTCAAACGGTTCAATTGTTCAGGTTTATGACAATCAGTGTATGCTTCTCGTTGAGGGCGGAAAAATAGTTGACTTTACTGCTGAACCGGGATATTTCAAAGTAGAAAATTCTTCTTCCCCTTCCCTTTTTACAGGTAATCTTTCAGATTCTGCGGCAGCTGTACTTAAAGACACATTTGAACGCTTTAAATTCGGCGGCACACCGTCAGGTTCACAGAAAGTTTTCTATGTAAATATGCAGGAAATCAAGGGTATAAAATTTGGCACAAAAGCTCCGGTAAGTTATTTTGACAACTTTTACAATGCGGAACTTTTCCTCAGAGCTTTCGGTACATATTCTATAAAAATAACCGACCCTGTTCTTTTTTATGCACAGGCAATTCCCAAAAACGCAACTCACGTTGACATTGACGAAATAAACGAACAGTATCTGTCAGAATTTTTGTCGGCTTTTCAAAGTACAATCAACAAAATGTCAGCAGACGGCATAAGAATTTCATACGTTCCTTCAAAGAGCATGGAATTGAGCCGCTACATGTCCGAAGTTCTCGACGAAGACTGGAAAAAACTCCGCGGCTTTGAAGTCCTCTCTGTAGGTATTCAGAGCATAAGCTACGATGAAGAATCAACAAAACTTATCAATATGCGCAACCAGGGCGCAATGATGGGTGATCCTTCTATCCGCGAAGGCTATGTTCAGAGTGCAATTGCACACGGACTTGAAGCAGCCGGTTCAAACAGTGCAGGCGCAATGGCCGGCTTTATGGGTATGGGAATGGGCATGCAGGGAGCAGGCGGCTTTATGGCGGCGGCATCACAAACAAACGCCCAGCAGATGCAGCAACAGCAGCAGAACCAACAACCCACACCGCAGGTACAAAACGGTTGGAAGTGTTCTTGCGGTGCAACCAATACAGGCAAGTTCTGCTCAGAATGCGGAAGCCCAAAACCCGTTTCTGACAGCTGGACCTGCTCATGCGGTGCGGTAAATAAGGGTAAATTCTGCTCAGAATGCGGCGCATCACGCCCATAACCTACAGGAGATAAAGACACCGATGCTCACAACATACAAATGCCCCAACTGCGGCGGTTCAATGGTGTTCATGCCGGATACGCAGGATTTTAAATGCGAATACTGTGCAAGTACTTTTAATGAACAGGAACTCGCCAAAAACGCCGCAAAGGAACAAAACGCCGCATACCAGGCAGAACCCGGCGCAACGGCTGATGAAAACGTAAATTTCTTTTCATGCCCCAACTGTGGTGCCCAGATAGTTTCGACAGGAACGGAAATGGTAGCGAACTGCTACTACTGCCACAGTTCAATGGTTCAGTCAAATGCGGATTCCGCCGAATTCAATCCTGACCTCATAATTCCTTTCAAGATTTCAAGGGAAAAAGCAAAAGAAACCTTTTTGCAGTGGGTAAAAGAAAAGAAGTTTGTTCCTTCTGATTTTGTTTCAAAAAAGCAGATTGAAAACATCACCGGTGTCTACTTTCCATACTGGCTGGGAAGTTTTANNTTTAAAACAACAGCCGATGCCAATTATACGGCAAAGAATTTCAGAACATGGACATCCGGCTCAACTGAATACACGGAAACTACTGAATACGATCTGCACAGAAAAGGAAGTATCAGTCTTAAAAACATAACAAAGAAAGCCTTGAAAAAAGCAGACGAGAGAGTCTCTGAAAGCGTTCAGCCTTTTATGTACGAAGACCTTATTCCGTATTCAAAAGCATATCTGCTTGGTTTTCAGGCGGAAAGACGCGATGTAGCAAGTGACGAGCTGAAAGAGGAATTTGAACAGGATGCAAGGCGGTATACGGACGATATGCTGCTTTCAACAACCACAAAGTATGCAAGTGTTACAAAAAGAAATGGCAATACCGACATAACCGGACGCGATATGAAATATGCGCTTCTGCCCTGCTGGGTACTGACCTACAAGGACAAAAACGGAAAAATCTATCCATATACGTTGAACGGTCAGACAGGAAACGCATGTGGTGAACTGCCTGTTTCAAAGGCAAAGCTGGTTCTTCATTTTCTTAAGGTAGCGGTTCCTGTCTTTCTGATTATTTCTGCTGTGGAGTGGTTTTTATTATGAAAAAGATAATTTTGACATTCGGACTTATCCTGCTTTCATTTGCAGTTTTTGCGCAGCAGGCAGGCAAACAACGTGTTTTTGACCAGGCACATCTTTTTTCAGAAAGCCAAATAAGTACTCTGGAAGACAGCCTTGCAGAATTTTTGGACAAATACAATAAAGAAGCCGTAATTGTAACAACTTCAGACGCGCAAGGGAAATCGGCAGAAGCCTATGCCGATGACTTTTACGATGAAAACGACTTTGGAACCGGTTCAGGGAAAGACGGTGTTCTGTTTTTGATTGACATGGATAACCGGAAGATACATGTTTCCACGTCAGGCTCTATGATTGACTATCTTGAGGATTGGAGAATCGAAAAAATCTACGATGATGTATCTCCATACATGGCAGACGGTTCATATTATTCAGCCGCAGTTGTTTTTATAAAAAGTACGGCAAATTTTGTTGACCAGGGAATTCCCGAAGACCATCAAAGAATAGACAGGGAAACCGGCAAAGCCTACACACCGGACGAAGCCAGAAACGCCGGTATAATAGCGTGCATTGCCTCACTTTTAAGCTGTCTCGGCATAACAAAATCCTACAAGTTCAAGAGAAACTATTACCGTTATTCACCGCAGGACAACGGCACACTTGAACTCGAAACAAACGAGGACACATTTGTAAACAAATACACAACACAACGGAGAATCGAAACGGCAAGCAGTTCGGGAGGTTCTCACCCGCATGTTTCAACCACGCATACTTCTTCAAGCGGAAGAACACACGGCGGTAACAGCAGCAGAAGTTTTTAGAGTATCTTTTCTTGCGCCTATCCATAGCGGCGAAGACGTTGAAGCAATCTATTGCAGGATTACTTCGCTTCGCCCGTAATGGCAGCAATGCAAGCATTCCAAACACTTTGTTGCATAACAAAAGGGATATTTAAAATTTAATTTAAAAGATTAAAAAAAGATTAAAAAAAGAATTTGACAAAATCAATTTATGAGCTCATACTACTTTATGCATGGGATTAAAAAAATTTTTTTCCATGTAATTTAAAAGGAGACTTTTATGAAAAAAATCACATGTGCTCTTTTGATATTGAGCATTGCCTTTACTGGTCTTTTTGTTAGTTGCAGTGGCAAAAAGGGCGGTTCATCAACAAAAGTAGGTGTTTCAATGCCTACAAAAGACTTGCAGCGTTGGAATCAGGACGGTGCTAACATGAAGAGCCAGCTTGAAAAAGCAGGTTACACAGTAGACCTTCAGTTTGCAGCAAACGACATCAACACACAGGTTTCACAGCTTGAAAACATGATTACAAGTGGATGCAAAGTTCTAGTTATTGCATCTATCGATGGTTCTGCACTTTCTAACGTTCTCGCAACAGCAAAGAAAAAGAACATCCAGACAATTGCTTATGACCGCCTTATCATGGACACAGACGCAGTTTCTTACTATGCAACATTCGA
>DBWK01000015.1:3710-3868 GCA_002308875.1 Treponema sp. UBA1240 | reverse complement strand
AACATCAACTTCTTCTTTGGTGGAGCAATGGATGTTCTTAAGCCTTACATCGACAAAGGCGTAATCGTTTGCCCGTCAGGACAGACAGAAAAAGCTCAGTGCGCTACTCTTGAATGGTCAACAGCTAGAGCACAGGATCGTATGGAAAACCTTATTAC
>DBWK01000015.1:591-3654 GCA_002308875.1 Treponema sp. UBA1240 | reverse complement strand
GGTGTAACACAGGCTCTTCTTTCTGCAGGTTATGATGCAAGTAACTTCCCTGTAATCACAGGTCAGGACTGCGATATCACATCTGTAAAGAACATGATCAAAGGTTATCAGGCAATGTCAGTATTCAAAGATACACGTACATTGGCTTCTAAAGTTGTTGAAATGGTTGATGCTATCATGAAAGGTTCTAACCCACCGATTAACGATACAAAAACATACAACAACAATGTTAAAGTTGTTCCTTCATTCCTTTGTGATCCAGTATTCGGTGACATCAACAACTACAAATCATTGCTTATCGATTCTGGTTACTACACAGAAGCAGAACTTAAATAGTTAAGTTCAATTTATAAAATAAAGGGTTGTTCTATTGAACAACCCTTTATTCTTTATTATTCAGCAAACAATAGTAAAAAACTAAAAAACAGAGGTTCCAATGGCTAAAACATTATTGGAAATGAAAAACATCACCAAGGTATTTCCTGGTGTAAAAGCGCTTGATAATGTTAATCTTGTTGTTGAAGAAGGTGAAATTCACGCGATTGTAGGTGAAAACGGAGCCGGAAAATCAACGCTGATGAATGTTTTGAGCGGTATTTACCCATATGGAACATACGACGGAGACATCATCTACGACGGTGAAGTCTGTAAATTCCAAACAATCAGAGATAGTGAAGCAAAAGGTATAGTTATTATACATCAGGAACTCGCATTGGTTCCGCTTCTCACAATCGGTGAAAACATGTTCCTTGGAAACGAAAGAGGAACAAAGGCAAAAATTAACTGGTCCGAAACATTTGACAAAGCAGACGAGCTTTTGCACACGGTAGGACTCAAAGATTCATCAAAGACACTTATTAAAGATATCGGTGTCGGAAAACAGCAGCTTGTTGAAATCGCAAAAGCACTGGGAAAAAACGTAAGACTTCTTATTCTTGACGAACCTACGGCTTCTCTTAACGACAATGAGGCAAAACATCTGCTTGACCTTCTTCTTGAATTCAAGAAAAACGGTATGACATCAATCATCATTTCACATAAATTAAACGAAGTTTCATACGTTGCGGACAAAATCACGGTTATCCGCGACGGTGCTTCCATTACTTCACTTGACAAGGCAAAGGACGATTTTTCGGAAGACACGATTATTTCCGCTATGGTCGGCCGCAGTATCACAGACCGCTTTCCCAAGCGCGAATCAAAAATCGGTGATGTCTGCTTTGAAGTCAAGAACTGGTGTGTTGACCACCCTGTATTTGACGGCATTAAGGTTTGCGACAACATCAACTTTAACCTGCGCAAAGGTGAAGTTCTCGGCATCGCAGGTCTTATGGGCGCGGGACGCACGGAACTTTCGATGAGTATTTTCGGTCATTCTTACGGCGCAAACATTCGCGGACAGATTTTTATGAACGGAAAAGAAGTTTCTTTCCCCAACGTAAAATCAGCAATCAACGCAGGTCTTGCATACGTTACCGAAGACCGCAAGGGCAACGGACTTATTCTTTCAGAATCAATCTGCAAGAACACAACAGCCGCAAAACCTGAAAAAATTTCAAAGAACTACATCATAGACTTTGACAAAGAACGTGCTTATTCCGTAGATATGGCAAAGGAAATGCACACAAAGTGCGCCAGTGTTATGGAAGACGTAGGAAACCTTTCCGGCGGTAATATGCAGAAAGTTCTAGTAGGAAAATGGCTTTTTGCAGAACCCGACATTCTTATTCTTGACGAACCTACACGCGGTATTGACGTAGGCGCAAAGTACGAAATCTACTGTATCATCAACCGTATGGTTGCAGAAGGAAAATCAGTAATAATGATTTCTTCCGAAATGCCCGAACTTTTGGGAATGTGCGACCGCATTTACGTTATGAATGAAGGCAGAATAATTTCAGAAATGGACGGGAAAGAAGCCACACAGGAAAAGATTATGACGGAAATCATCAATTCCGGCAAAACAGCAAATCTTGGAAAGGAATAAATGGAGATAAAAATGGCAGACAAAAAAATAAGCAGATCCACAGGCGGTTTGCAGACCGTATTAAGAAATAACGCGATGATAGTAATACTAGTCGGTGTTATGTTGCTTTTTGAAATTCTTATCCGCATAAGCGGTCACGGTTCTTTGTTCGCACCAGCGAACATTACGAATATCATTCGTCAGAATGCGTACGTTGCAATTCTTGCAACCGGTATGTTGTGCTGTATTCTTACTGGCGGTAATATCGATCTTTCTGTAGGTTCAGTTGTTGCACTTATCGGTGCTTTGGCAGGTGTATTCATAGTAAACTGGCACTGGCCGGTATGGATAGCAATCATTGCATGTCTTATAATCGGTACAATGATTGGTGCTTTCCATGGCTTTTTCATCGCATTTGTTCACATTCCGCCGTTCATCACAACCCTTGCAGGTATGCTTTTGTGGCGCGGTGTTGCAACAATTGTTCTTGACGGTAGACCTATCGCTCCGTTCCCGGAAAAATACCTCAAGCTTTTTGAAAGCTTCCTGCCAAGTTCAGCCAGCGCAGCAAAAGAAAAATTCGGCGAAATGCTTCTTTTTGATGAATATGTAGACAAGTACACATTAATGATAACTCTCATCGTTTCATTGATTTGTGTTCTAGTCTTCATCATTCTTGAAATCATCTCACGCCGCAACAAGATTAAGAAGAACTACTCCGTTTCTTCAACAGGTTCTTTTATTGCAAAACTCGTATTCCTCTCAATCGTTATAATGTTCTTGGGACAGTTCCTTGCACGTGACCGCGGTATTCCTGTTGTTCTTATTCTTCTCGGTGTTATCATTGCCGCTTACTCATACTTTACACAGAACACAGTTCCCGGACGCTACCTTTATGCAATCGGCGGTAACGAAAAAGCAGCACGCCTTTCCGGTGTAAACACAAACAACGTTATGTTCTTTGCTTACACAAACATGGGATTTATCGCTGCGGTAGCCGCTTTGGTAACAATCGCCCGTTTGAACTCCGCACAGCCTACAGCCGGTCAGAACTACGAAATGGATGCTATCGGTTCCTGCTTTATCGGTGGTGCTTC
>DBWK01000015.1:0-524 GCA_002308875.1 Treponema sp. UBA1240 | reverse complement strand
AACAACGGTATGTCAATCCTCGGTATTGATATGAACTGGCAGCGTGCTGTTAAAGGTCTTGTACTTCTTGCAGCTGTTATTTTTGATGTTGTTTCAAAGAAAAAGAAGACAGCAAAATAATACAAACCTAAATCAGTTTTTAAAAGGCAGACTTTGCTATGGCAGAGTTTGCCTTTTTTGTTTTATAAAACGAGTTTTACATCTTTGCAAGGCTTCACCATGCCGCGAGTTTTCACTCCGTGAAAACTCGTTGGGCTGACCAAAGGTCAGCCCGTTGACTTTCTTGGCTCTTTTTTGTATAAAATAAGGATATATTGGGATTTTTGCATTCCAATATAAAAACAATATAATTACTTACTTTGGAGAAAACAAGTGGTAAAAATCAGATTAAAGAAATTCGGAACAAAAGGACGCCCATACTATCGTATCGTCGTTCAGGACGTTCGGAAACCGCGCGACGGAACCACCATTGAAGAAATTGGTGTGTATCATCCAATCGAAGCTGAAGAAAAGCAGATCTCTTT
>DBWK01000003.1:13105-18719 GCA_002308875.1 Treponema sp. UBA1240 | reverse complement strand
GATTTTATTCAAAGAGATAAACTCGAACCCTCATCTAGATGAATTTTCTGACAGCCAGATATGCACCTTTCGTTATGTGAAATTCTAATCAATCATTAATTTTAAATTATCAACAACAGCATTAATTTCCTCGTCTGTTGCCTTTTCTATAAAGTCGCAGTTTCTTTGAGTCCAGTCAAGATTTTTTACCTGGTCGCTTAAAATACAGCCGTTAATAGAATGATTTTCCAATACAATCTCAAAAGGATAACCTTTTATATGGCTTGTAACAGGGCAGAATAGAGCAAGACCAATTTTCTGATTATATTTTTTATGTGAAATACAAATTGCAGGTCGGCGGCCTTTCTGTTCGTGACCAGCTTGTGGATCAAAATCTAACCAAACCAAGTCACCTTTTTCGGGAACATAAGTTGATTTTACCATTCTTCTTTCCCTACTGCATTTCCTGTTGAAACTTCGGAATGAATATTGTCTGGAGTTACCATAGCCAGCATATCATCGAGTGTTTTTTTCTGAGGAAGAATTACTATTTTTCCCTTTTCAGTGATTACTTCAATTTTACTACCGCTCTTTACATTGTTGTCTTTTGCCCAAATAGAAGGTATCCTAAAACCGAGACTGTTACCCCATTTTTGAACTACTACCTGCATAATACGCCTCCAGACATTTAGTATATACAATGTATATTCTGTTTTGTCAAGAAAAATGTATATCGCTGATGTTATGAGAAATTGCTTTAGTACTCCGCGCCTCGCAAAGACGGAGTTATTTTGCCATTACAAGATTGGGGTACGGTTCGGGAAGCACAAAGTACAAATACCGCAGAGGATGAATATCCAGCGCGTTTGAGAACCAGCCCTTTACAGTAGAAAAATCCACAAGGTTTAGAGAAACTGTATGAGATATGGGAATTATTACACCGTCATCAATAAGAATCTGCTCGGCTTCAGCCAGTTTTTCATAGCGTTTTGAAGAATCTTTTATGGTAGCGGCCTCATTAAGCAGTGCATCAAAGCGGGGGTTTGCCCAGTCAGAAACATTCAGCGATGAAGAACCGCGGAACAATTCAAGAAAAGCAAGAGGATCCGCAAAGTCGCCTATCCAGATATAGGAAAAAATATCGGCGTCTTCTTTTTCAACGGCGTCAAGATACTGTCCTGAGGGCAAAAAGGTACAAACTGTTTCTACACCGATTTTTTCCCACGCCTTTTGCAGCAGTTCTGCCTGTGAATGCGAATATTCACTGTCTATAAGGCACAGCTTTACCGTAAGTTTTTCCGATTCGCCGTAACCGGCCTTTTTAAGAAGGGCAAGAGCTGTTTCTTCTTCCGGGTCGGGCAGACCAAAAACCTCAGGATAACCGGATAACGGCAGTACAAGCGAATTGGTTTGTATAAGGCTGCCGGCGCGGAGTTCTTCAATAGGGGCTGCGTAAATCAGCGCATTGCGCACATCGGGGTTAGAAAAAACACCGTTACTTGTCTTAAAGAACAGATATTCCGTGCCGAACTGCGGCGAAACAGAAAGCGAAGAAGAATCCAAAACCGAGTTTGAATCCAGCGGGCCTGAAACCCAGTCAGCCTTGCCGGTATTGAACATATAAGTGTTTTTTTCGCGGTCGTCGGAAAGAATAAACCGTATTGACGAAAGCGGAACAGTGTCCTTTGCGCGGTATTTGGGGTTCTTTTCAAGAACAATATTATCCTTTGTAAGTTCTTTAAGAACAAATGCGCCGCTGTAAGCTCCGGGCTCATCGGGCAGATACGCGGAAAAAGAATGGTGACACAGCAGTTTGGCGAGATGCTCGGTTGGTCCGTTTAGTTTGAGCACAAGTGTGCGGTCGTCTTTTGCTGTAATGCCAACGGAAGAAAAGTTTGTATTTTTTCCGGTACGGTATTCTTCCACACCTTTTATGCAGTCAAGCAGAGAGGCGAACGGCGCACTAAGTGAGGGATCAAGCAATTGGCGCCATGCGTTTTGAAACGTGAATGCGGTTATTTTTTCGCCGTTACTGAATGTTAAATTTTCTTTTAATGTGATTGTCCACGTAAGCTTGTTGCGCGAAATCTTAAAGGATTCGGCAATTGCAGGTTCCGGTTCAAGCGTTAGCGGATTGTATGAAAAAAGTCCCTCATACAAACCTACAAGCACTCTTGCATCGTTTGTGTATGTGGCAGTAAACGGATTGAGGTTGTAACGGTGTTCCGAATCTATAATAACAAATTCGCGCTGGAGCTCTTTTTTAAAGACAGATTCAGATTCCGCGCAAAAAACGCAAACCAAACTTGCAATACAAAAAAATGCCCTTAAAAAAAATCTTTTAGCCATTCTTAATACCAAGCATCTGTAAATGCTTTTGTTCTTCTTCCCTTGAAACAAATTCAGCTTTCTGCTGGTTGGTTTTTATGATAACGCCCTTTATGGCGGATAGTTCAATCTTCATACCGCGTATTTTTACGGACTTCATATCGGACGAAACTTTCTTAAAATACGTATCCAAAGCAGTCAAAATTATTAGCAGTTTTTGGCAGTCTCCAAGCTGTTTTGTCAAGAATTCCAGCACTTTCATATCGGGGAGCTGGTTAATCTTGAGATAGGATGGATTCTTTCTGGATGAAAATGAAGCGTAAACGCGCATGCGTTTGTCCAAATCGGCAATGAATTCCTGAATGTTCACAGTTTCCATGCGAGTTGTTTTTGTAATGCTTTCCGTTATGGGAACTTTGTACTGTATGGGTTTTTCGGGCAGACCGCACATAGTACGTATCATTTTTACAAGGCGGCGGAAGAACGAATCGTTTTCGGCTTCTATGGCATCTTTATTTTCGGTAAGCTTGCTGATAACAACTTCAAGCTGCGGTGCGAGTCCGCTCAGAATGCGCAGGGATTCCATCAGTATTTCGTGCAAGTCAACGGAAGCTGCGGATTCGGTCTGCTTGTTTACGGAAGATGACTGTGACGAAAGTTTTTTTATAACCAGCTGGCGAAGTTCGTTTCCCTCAGGTGTAAAATCTTCCTTTACAATTTCTTCTATAAGCTCCGCATAAAACGGCTTGTTTCCGAATGCGCCCGGAAAAGCTTTTTTAATCATTGCGATTGCCGTGTCCATTGATTCGGAAGCTTTTTGCTTGTCAAACGACGGCATATTTACAATTTTTTGTCTTACTTCAAGCTTGTATCGTTCACGCTGCAAAAAGGTTAAATCCTTAAGCTTGGCGTTAATATCAACAAAATCTTTTCCAAGATGAGAAACAATGTCGTTTACCATGCCGGTCGTCATGGAATCACTGCCGGCGCGGATTGTCGTAAGAATCTCGCCCAAAGCTTTTGCGTTCGGGTCGGCACTGCCCGAAAGAGAGGTCCACGGAATGCAGGAATTAAAATTTGCGAGTTTGCGGATTCTGTCAAGTGAAAGGCATTCTACTGAAAATTTTATATAAGTTGTAATGAATTCTATTGTGTTGTCGTAATCGGATAATCTTATACCAACTACCGAAGTTCTTTCGCTTTCCAAAAAAGGAGATTTATCAACAGGAAGAATATCCTTTACTTTTTTTTCATGCTTGTACGGATCTTTTTGAATTAAGCCTTTTCGTAAGAGAACATTTGAAAGATTTCCTAAATAACCTTGAATAGTTTTATATTTTTCAAAAACAGCAGGTAATTCATCTTTGTCAAACCATTCTGTTTTTTTTTGAACTGCTTCTGCCAACTGTTTTGAAAAATTTGAAGAATCATCCATATGTATATTATCGTCCAATTATGCAAAAAGGTAAAGTAGTAAAAAATCCCGTGCCGGACGCGGACTTACCTTGAGCGAAAAGTCAAAAAAAGGTACATTGAAAATATGGAAAATACTAAAGAAAAAAAAGTTGGTTTTGTTTTGGAAGGCGGCGGTCACAGAGGAATTTACACGGCCGGCGTTCTTGATGTTTTTTTGGAAGAACACATTCAGGCGGACGGAGTTATTGGTGTTTCCGCCGGTGCAATTCACGGTGCAAGCTATGTTTCCGGTCAAAAAGGCAGGTCTGTAAGATACACGACCAAATACTGCACTGACAAACGGTACATGGGAATTGGCTCTCTTTTGAAAACAGGTGATTATTTTAACGTTGATTTTTGTTATCACAAGCTGCCTGACGAGCTTGACCCGTATGACAACAATGCTTTGGAAAACTCTCCTGTCGCTTTTTTTGTAACGTGTACTGACGTTAAAACCGGCAAAGCAGTTTACAAACAATGCCGGACCCTCAGGGGCGAGGGAATGAACTGGATGCTTGCTTCCGCATCCATGCCGCTTGTTTCGCGGATAGTCCGCATAGACGGGCAGGAGCTGCTCGACGGCGGCATTGCCGATTCAATTCCGCTCAAAGCGTTCGAAGATATGGGCTATAACAAAAACATTGTTGTTCTTACACAGACAAAGGGCTATCAAAAAAAGAAAAACCCGATGATGCCGCTCATAAAGCTTATGTACGCAAAGTATCCTGATTTTATAAAAGCATCGGCGGAACGGCACATAATTTACAATAAAACACTAAGTATAATAGAAGAAAAACAAAAAAAAGGTGAAATTTTTGTTATTCAGCCCAGCGTTGAGCTTGGCGTGAGCAGAATAGAATCAGACCCGCAGAAAATACAGGATTTGTATGATTTGGGAAGAAAAGATGCGCTCGAAAAGCTTTCCGCGCTAAGGGAATTCTTAAAAACAGAGCCGATTGATACCAAAAATTAGTTACAAATAACGCAATCTGTATCATTTTGCCCCACTCTCAGTCAAAATATTGACACACTTATTCCAAATTTTCTCATTTCAAAAAGGTATAAAGTGTATGCTTGTAGATTCATCGACTGCGTAGCCGCTTTTGGGACGCAAAACAACCTGCAGACCGAAGGTCGAAGCCGTTTTGCGTCCTAAAAAGCGGTGAGAGCAGTCGATGAATTTCAAAAAAGTTGGCACGGTTTATGCAACACTATAAGTGTAAGAAAAAATCTTACACATGAAAATGAAATTACATTTGGAGGTATAAAATGAACTCATTAGCATTATTTAATCCTAGCCTTGCGGCTGAACTCTGGAACACAATGGACAACGACTTTGTGGATTTCTTCCCGACTGTTACAAACGGAGCAAAAATGGGCTTTGTTCCTAGCGTAGACGTTATGGAAACAAAAGAAAACTACATCCTTGATATGGATCTGCCGGGTCTTACCGAAAAAGACGTAGAGATAAATCTTAAGAACCGCATACTTTCAATTTCTTCAAAGAAAGAAGAAAAGAAAGAGGAGAAAAAAGAAGGCGACTGGCTTATTAAAGAAAGACGTTCTTCAAGCTTTACAAGAAAGTTCACTCTGCCGGACGACATTAACGCCGACAAAGTAAACGCCACATTCACAAACGGTGTGCTTAAGATTACAATTCCGCGCAAAACTGAAGAAGTTTCAAAGAAAATTGCAATCACTGCTGCTTAAAGTGTGGAACAGGGGGCTTACCCCCTGATAAAAAAAGGACTGTCTCATGACAGTCCTTTTTTTTGTATTTATAAATAATCTACATTCCGGGAAAGTTGCCGCCGCCAAACTGCTGCATGAGCTTTTGCTGCATTCCCTTGTT
>DBWK01000003.1:5739-13061 GCA_002308875.1 Treponema sp. UBA1240 | reverse complement strand
GAAGTTCCCGAACCTTTTGCAATTCGTTTGCGGCGGCTCGGTCCGATAATAAGGTGGTTTGCCCTTTCTTTTTTTGTCATCGAAAGAATTATGGCTTCCTGCGTTTTTAATCCGTCGGTGTTTATCTGGCTTTCGTCAATCTGACCCGCCAGTCCGGGCATCATATCAAGCAGCGACTGCATTGGGCCCATTTTTTTTACACGCTGAAGCTGGTCAAGCATATCCTGCAGTGTGAACGTTTCGCTCGCCATTTTTTTCTGGAGCTTTTCAGCTTCTTCAACGTCAATGGTCTCCTGCGCTTTTTCAACAAGCGAAACAATGTCGCCCATACCAAGAATGCGGCTCGCAATACGTTCAGGATAAAACGGCTCAAAGTCATCAATTTTTTCACCGGTACCGGTAAAGAGAATTGGCTTGCCTGTAACTGATTTTAACGAAAGAGCGGCACCACCGCGGGCATCGGAATCGAACTTTGTAAGAATAACACCGGTCAAACCCAGCTGTTCGTCAAAAGTTTTTGCAACGTCAACTGCACTCTGACCAGTCATTGAATCGGCAACAAGAAGAACTTCATCAGGATTGAGAGCCTTCTTAATATCGCAGATTTCCTTCATCATTGCATCGTCAATCTGCAGACGGCCTGCCGTATCAACAATGATTACGTCCATTCCGTTCTTTTTTGCATAATTCAGCGAGTTTTTAGCAACTTTTACGGCGTCTTTTGAATCTTCCTTATAAACCGGAATATTGTTTTTTTCGCCAAGAACACACAGCTGTTCAACTGCGGCGGGACGAATAAGGTCGCAGGCAACAAGAAGCGGTTTTCTGCCGTTTTTTTGCAGACGGTGAGCAAGTTTTGCCGCACTTGTAGTTTTACCGGAACCCTGAAGTCCTAAAAACAGAATAACGGACTGGGTATCAACGCCTTTAAGCTTTAAGTCCTGCTTTGTATCGCCGAGAAGGGCAACAATCTTGTCGTTTACAATCTTTACGAACTGCTGCCCCGGATCTACAGAGCGCAGAACTTTTTCGCCCTTGGCTTCTTCTATCGTACTGTTTACAAAACGTCGAACGACTCTGAGGTTTACATCCGCCTCAAGCAGTGCAATCTTTATTTTTTCAACGTATTCTTCAATGTTTTTTTCAGTTATGGAAGATTTTCCTGCTATTGTTCGGACAATATCGCTGAAAGTGTTCGTTATTTTCTCAAGCATTAAAATCCTCCGCCAAGCATATCACTTATGAGTTTCAACGGTTCAACCTCGCGGTTAAGAACTTTATAAAGTCCGTTGCATATCGGCAGTTTGAGGTTGTATTTCTGGCTGATTTCATGCACATATTTACAGGCAACCGCACCTTCCGGCAGGTAACCGATTTCGCCGATGCGGCTTATTAAATCGTCTATCGAAGAGAATTTTTTTAGTATTTCTTTTTTGATAATATCCTGTCCAAAGCGGCGGTTACGTCCGTATTTACTGCGGCATGTAACATCCAAATCGCCTACGCCGGAAATGGAAGTGAATGTTTCGGAGTGAGTAGCACCCATTGCCTTGCCCAGTGTCTGGATTTCGTTCAAACCGGCGGCAAGCAGCAGAGATTCGGAGTTATCACCAAAAAAGTCTGAATTTTCGGCAATGGCATCCAAACAGCCGAACACAACGGCAACAACGTTCTTTGCGGCGGCACAAACCTGAACGCCTATAACGTCAAAGCTGGAATAAACCATAAGGCCCTTAACGCGGAGTAAATCGCGGAAACGTATGGAGTTCTTCGGGTTTTCGCTGGCGGCAATCAAGCCGGTAAGTTTACCCATCGCAACTTCTTCCGCATGGCTTGGACCTGCAATATAAACAAGGCTTTTTGCATAGCATGGCGGCAGAACCGATTCAAGCTCGCTCAAAATCAGCCTTGGACCGTTATCTGTAGGAATAAAACCTTTTGTAAGAACTCCGATGCAGGTAGAACCGTCTTTTATTGACGGAACATCCAGTATTTTTTTTACGGTCGGAGCAAGAAAAAGTGACGGGCTTGCAAGTATAAGAAATTCTTTGTCCGCCGCGACTTTTTTTATGTCGGTTGAAGCGGTAACATTCTCTGAAAGTTTGAATCCTTTCAAATACCTTTCATTCTCATGCCGGTTATTTATTGAATCAACAACATCTTGTTCCAAAGCCCAAAGCTGAACGGAATTTCCGCCGTTTCCAAGCGCATGTGAAAGAGCGGTTCCCCAGGCACCTGCGCCGATAACACCTATATTTTTTGGTCCGTTATTTTCCATTATTATTGCCTCCAGATTTAATCCAGTGCGATTTTTTACATATAACAAGCTTAGTCATTATCCCCCAAAAAAACAAGTACCGCCGCATATTTTACAACCGGAAAAGTTCAAAATAACAAGATTGAATTTGTTGCGATTTTGCTTTATCAATATAGTATGAAGAAAATTTTACATGTTCTAAAAATAATTTTGTTAAGTGCAGCAGTTTTTTTGCTTGTACTTGCCGCAGGGCTTACCATATACAACAGAATCAAATTCAGTGGTTTTTACAAATCAAGAACTATTATTGCAAAAAACCCGGGCCTTTGGGACAACTACGTTACACAAGGGCTGACTTATAATGATAATAAAAACTATTTTGCTACCTGCGGATACATGAAAAACGGCAAAACAAGCAGAATATACACTGTGGAAAGAGATTCTCAAAAAATAAGCTGTTACGAACTATTGTCAGAAGCAAAGCCGTTTACCGGTCATGCCGGTGGTCTGCAATACGCAGACGGCAAATTTTATCTTGCGAACGGAGAAGAAGGACTTTACATATTCAGTGCTGAAGAATTAAAAGCAGACTCGTCCAAAATTGAAATCGGTACTCCCGTAAAAATGAACGACATTGTATGCGCTTTTGTTTTTGTGGACAGAGATTTTATCTATACTGGCGAATTTGCGCATGAACCTTATTATATATGCAAACATCCCGTAACACATAATAACACGGTGCATACCGCACTTATGGGCAAATATGCAAAGAATGATGTATCAAAACCGGTTGCCTATTATTCACTGCCGGACAAAGTACAGGGCTTTGCAACAGATGCGGAAGGTAATATCTACCTTTCCACATCCTGGGGACTTTCACCGTCCTGTTTTCTTTTTTACAGCAAAGATTCCGTAATAAAAATGAACGAAAACTATAACGGAGTTCCGCTTTATTTTTTGGGAGACCCGACTTCGGTTCTTTTTGCTCCAAGCTTTTCAGAAGATTTGGACATTGTTGACGGAAAAATCATCAGCTGCACGGAAGGCGCTTCAAATAAATACATTATAGGCAAATTCTATTTTGATTATTATATTTCCGCATTAAAAACTGATGTATTCAAAGAAAGTAAATAATGATAACAATTATGGAGCATATCGGACTCGAACCGACCACCTATTGATTGCGAACCAATCGCTCTACCAGATGAGCTAATGCCCCGAAACTCTGCATATTATACAGAACCATTCTCCTTTTTTCAAGAACCATGTGGAAGTATTTGACAGGACATGATAAAATCAGCGTAAATATGCCAAAACCGTTACTGATTATTATAATTGTCTGCCTTTCTCTCTTCTGCATTTCATGCTCACCGGCTGTATATGAGATCCAACTTGAGCCGGATGTTTTTTCCTTGTTGAAAAACAAAAACTTTTTTGAACAATATGAACAATTTGAAAACGGAGATTATGGCGAAACATTTGTGCTGTATGAGGATAAATCAATAAAACTCATTGTCTCAAAGAGTGGTTCGTCTTTATCATACTGCAAACTTGCGGAAATAAACATAACAGAAACACCTGACTCGCCGTTAAGCGCGGAAACCGAGCGGAAGTACCTTTTTCCGTGCGTACCGTTTTGCGAAGACCTGCCCATAAAAGCATACAACACGGAAGAATCGCTGAACGGTGAAACAGCAGATTCCATACAGTTGTTTTATTTTGACGAGATTCCTGCCGGTTACATTGCCCTGCCGCTTGAAATCGACGGCAAAAAAATATACACCGACAATGCCGAATACCCGCTTTTTTCAAGTGTATACGCCGAATGCGTTTTTTCTGATTCAGATACAATAAAAAGCAAAAAAATAAAGAAGAACCACCCCCTTGCGGCGGAAAAAGCGGAAACATGGTTCCGCGAATTATTTGCACCGGCTGTCAAATGGGATTCAAACCCCGAAGTTCTTTTTATATGTTCGGCGGGCGATATGATGCTCGGCAGAGGCGTTGACCAAAAACTGATTGAAACCGGCAGTCCCGAATCCGTGTTTACAAACACGCTCCCCATTTTACAAGGCAGTGATCTTACAATCGGGAATCTGGAAGGAACAATAACCGAAAGAACAGACAATGCACAAAAAACATATACGTTCAAATTTAAAAAAGAAGTTCTGTCTGTCCTTAAGCAGAGCGGTTTTTCGTACCTGATGCTCACAAACAACCACAGCTACGATTACGGAGAGGAAGGTTTTAAGGACACTTTAAAAAACGTTCTCGAATATGGATTTGTAACGTCCGGCGCAGGTTTAACACTGAAAGACGCATCCGAATTCTACCGGACAGAGATTAAAAACCAAGCGATTTCTGTTTTGTCATGCGGAGCTTTTCCGCAGGAACAAAGTGGTTTTAACGGCAAAAACACAGCGTCCGCCAAAGACGACAGAGCCGGTATTTTGTGGGCTTCGGAGCAGATTCCTGAAATGATACGCAAAGAAAAAGAACAGAACAGGATTGTGATTATGAATGTGCACGGCGGCAGCGAATACGTAACAAAACCGACACCTGAGCAAAGAACTTTTTATCAGGAGTTGGCGGACGCAGGCGCGGACGTTGTTTTTGGCTCGCATCCGCATGTGCTGCAGCCTGTTGAATGGTACAACAACACCCTTATTGTATGGTCGCTTGGGAATTTTGTGTTTCCCGGAATGGATGAAATGCCTGGTGCGGAAGAAAGCATGATTATTCGTGTTGGCTTTGTAAACGGGCGCCTTATTTATTACGAAAAATACCCTGCAAAGCTGAATGGAATAACTGTGGGTCTAAAAGAATAGCTCACATTCAAAACATACGTCGTTATCGTGTTTACCGGTCACGCATATTTTTCCGTCCGAAAAACTGCCGTAGAGACGGATTGTTTCACCAAGCCGCATTTCCTTTGCGTAGTTGATTCGGATGTCAGTAAAATCTTTCAGATAGTATTCTTCAGGAAGGGAATCAAGCGCAAAATCCGCGTATTTTGAATTGTTCACATGGTTATTGCTGTCAATTTCCGAAAAGCGCACTTTTCTTTCTTCAAGCAGTTTCATATCTTCAGGAAGCTGAATCTTGCCGCAATCCATACAATGATGAGGCAAAGAAACTTCGGGAGCTTTTCTGTAAGTAAAACTCTCTGGCCGTAGTATTTTTCTTGTTTCAGGATTTACTATAAGCCATGAAGTTATACCTTCTACGCAAACATTCCCGCTGAAGTCAGTTATCTCAAAAGCTCTGAACAACTGCAAGCCCTGCGGTTTTTCTTCCCAGGTCTTTACTCGTATTTCATCGTTCGTACAAAGCGGCTTATTAATATGAAACGAAGACCTTGAAAGAAGGATTACAAAACCGTTTTCAGCAAGAAACTGCCATGAAAAGCCCCTGATAAAATAGTCTTCAACGGCGGTATCCGCGCAGAGCGACAAAAGCTCAGAAAGCTTGAGATGCTGTTTTGAATCGCATTTTCCGAAATCGAGTTTAACTTCTCTGTAAAATTTGGTAAGTCCGTCTTTTTCTTCGTGCCATTGTTTGAATTCTTTCATTACTTTTTCGCCTTTTGGTTTGAAACTTCTTCCGCTCTTTTTAAAGCATCCGTTATATTATCAAAAATGTTCTCTTTGCCAAGAGCATCACACATTCCCATTTTTTCCATCAGCATGTACGGCTGGGTGTGGATTCCTGAGATTATAATGGTGATTTTCTTTCTATCGCAAGCCTGTTTGCACTGCTCGAGTGCTCTTATTCCGCCGGCATCAAGATAAATTGTATTGCGCATGCGGATAATCAAAACACGGTACGCAACACCAGCCTGTTCAACTGCAAGTTCAAACTTGCGGACAGTTCCGAAGAACAACGGTCCGTCAATCTCGTATACCAGAACACCGTCAGGAATTACAATCTGTTCATCGTTTCCGCTGCCTTTTATTCCGCTGGCAAATGCACCTTGTCGCGTCTGCATTTCAGAAACATCAATCATCTTTTTTATAAAGAAGAAGGCGGCAAATCCCAAGCCAACAGCGATGGCAACAGTCAAATCAACAAAAACGGTAATCAGGAACGTAACCGCAAGAACGCAAATATCCGATTTTTGACCTTTAAGCAAAGCCTTTACTGCCGGGATTCCTGCCATATTCCAGGCAACGTTTATCAAAACGGCTGCAAGGGCTGCCATTGGTATGTAAACTACGTATTTTCCTAAAAACACTACTATGACTAAAAGAACCAGCGCATGCACAATACCCGCAATAGGAGTTCGTCCGCCATTCTTAATGTTGGTCGCGGTTCTTGCAATAGCTCCCGTTGCCGGAAGTCCGCCGAAAAGCGGCGACAGAATATTGCCGATTCCCTGACCTATCAGCTCGGTATTTGAATCGTGTTTTGTACCAATCATACCATCCGCAACTACCGCACTAAGCAACGATTCGATTGCGGCAAGAACGGCAATGGAACAGGCTGTCGGAAAGACTGTTACGATTGTTGAAACGCTCAGCGACGGCAGAGTTGGTTTTGGGAGTGAAGACGGAATAACGTAGCGGTCGTTTATTATGTCAGTATGCAAATTGAAAAAACGTGAAAGGAGCAGATTTGCAAGTGTTGCAAGAATAATAACAACAAGCGACCCCGGAATTCGGTTTGTGATTTTTGGCCACAAAAAAATGATGGCAAGGCATATTACTGACATTGCAAATGAATACCAGTTTATTGTATGCATTGAAAAAACGTAAACCGCAATCTTTCCTATAAAATCACCCGGCATTTTTGTATAGGTTTTGCCTAAAAATTCTACCGGCTGTGAAAAATCCGGCGAAAGACCGAAAAAGTCACCAATTTGACCACTTGCAATCGTAACGGCAATTCCTGCAGTAAATCCAATTACTATCGTGTACGGAATAAACTTTACAAGCCCACCCATCTTAAAAACACCGAGCAGAATCAGCATTATTCCGGCGAGAACCGTTGCAGTTGCAAGCCCCGAAAAACCGAGTTCAGGGTTATTTATGATTCCATAAATAATTACGGTAAAAGCACCTGTAGG
>DBWK01000003.1:5135-5697 GCA_002308875.1 Treponema sp. UBA1240 | reverse complement strand
GCAGTATAAAGTCCTGTTTCTGGACTTGCACCGCTCGCTATCGCAAACGCGATTGAAAGCGGAAGCGCAACAACACCAACAATAACACCAGCTATAAAATCGCTGGTAAAATCTTTGAATGAATAGTTTTTAAGACAGTTTAATAATTCCGGTTTAAACATTACAGACCTGATATGAATAATTTTTTTGCTCACATAAAGAGTAAAATCTTACCATATAGTACTGTTTTTTGAGATATTACGCAATTAGTATCAATTCTGTATAAAGAATTTGGCTGAACCGGTTTAAGAAGCTTTTTTTCTGTTGCGGATTATCAGAATAATAAGAGAAATCAGACTGATTCCCATCATGATAAAGCATAAAATCTGACCGGTTGAGATATTGAAAAGCGAAAGATTCAGCGACAGGGGCGCATCCTCAACGGCCTGAATACGATAACCCAAATCGCTGTCAGGTTCTCTGAAATACTCAATAATAAAACGTACAAAACCATAGCCGAACGCGTATACACAACCCATAAAACCATCAAACGGCTTTCTTTTTCGGATAAGCCACATAAAAG
>DBWK01000003.1:0-5047 GCA_002308875.1 Treponema sp. UBA1240 | reverse complement strand
GCCTGTACCCAGTCCAACGAAACAGAATAACGCTCAGCAAGCGGAAAAACCATTCCCCACGGAACGGTTGTTATTCTGCCATAAAGTTCGCCGTTAAAAAAGTTGCCAAGTCTTCCGAACGTAAATCCGAGCGGAATGGAAACCGCCATTACGTCCATCCATTTGAGGAACGGCTTTTTTTTGACAAGGCACCAAACCAGCATACCTATAAATCCGCCTATAAATCCACCGTGATAAGACATACCCGAAAGTCCAGTAAAAGTTCCGGCTTCATCAAACGGCCAAAAAATCAGCCATGGATGAGAGCGGTAAAAACCGGATGTGTCGTAGACCAATGTGTAAAAAATTCTTGCACCGGCGATTAAAAACAGGATTCCGCATGCAAAAAAGCTGAAAATATCGTCTTCGTTTGCTTTATAGTCTTTGGTATCCAGCGCGCCTTCTGCAACCTGCTTTTTAAATACAAAATAGGCGGTGGCAAACGCGAACACATACATAAGTCCGTACCAGCGCACTGCACTCAAAAATGGAATACCGGGAAATATTTCGGGATGAATCCATGACGGATAGTTTATAAACAGCGTCATAAAACCTCTTACAGGGAAAATCCCTGGTTATGTGCTTCAAGTATTTTTGTCTTGAGCATCAGGTTTTCTTTTTTCAGCTGGGTTATCTCATACTGCTGCGTTTTTATTACCTCGGCAACATCGCTCAACGTCAAAGCACCTGTTCCGACCAAATCCTCGATATAAGACATTTTTGCCTCAAAATCATTGGCCGCATCTTCTTCAGCCGCGGAAAAACTTGCTTCGCTTACCGACTCAAACTCATCAAATTTGAGGGTTTTTGAAGCAAGTACTTTTTCGGAAATTCTGTAAACCGCCTGTGCCAGAACGGACTGCGGTTTGTAGATGATAATCGGCAGCCTTGAAGAAAGCGCAATGTCCTGCAACGCATCTCTGTAAATTACGCCGATGTTTTCCAAATCCAGTCCCAAATATTCCTTACATGAACGGCGGATTTTCTGAGCTTTTTCCAAGTCCTTGGGGTCGTCTATCATGTTAAGAACAAGGCGCGGATGAAACTGCATCATTCTGCGGTTAAAAACTTCGGCACTGACAGGATCAATCTCGCTGATAACTTCCGCAAGCTTGGGAATATAAAGCTTTTGCATGGAAGATGCATCGTTCTTAAGTTTTTCCAAATATGCGTAAGCTTTGGAGTTTTTCTTAAAAGAATTGTACATAAGGCGGAAAACCGCATTCTTAAGGAAAAGATATCCGTTCAGAGTTGCTGTAACCGTCGGGGCAGTAACGATTATGCCCTGCGGAGAAAGAAGGAAAAAGTCAAGAATACTCAAATGAGTTCCTGCACCCAAATCTATAAGAAGATAATCACAGTCACAATGCTGGAGTTTTTTTATGAGGGCGTTTTTCTGTGTCGCCTTCATCGCTGTCAAACCGGGAATCTCAGAATCGCCGGGAATAAAATACAGATTTTCATAGTCGGTTTTTACAAGGATTTCTTCAAAAGTGGAATTTCCTGTAAGAAAAGTTCCCAAACCTGCCTTAGGAGACTGATGCCCTAAAACCAAATGCAGGTTGGAAGCACCTAAGTCCAAATCTACGAGAATAACCTTTTTGTTCGCTTTAGAAAGTGCTATAGCAAGATTTGCAGAAAGCAGACTTTTTCCAACCCCGCCCTTTCCGCTTGCTATCGGGATTATTTGCATACTTCACCACCCATTTTTAGTACGATTACTGACAGTATACCATCAATAAGAATAATTACCAATGAAAAAACAATTATTTTGAGAGATTTTACATCATTAATAAGCGCTGATGTTTTTAACATGACGATATTTGAAATTGTAAAAACTGTTAAACCTACAGTTTGTAAAAGCTTTGTAAGGCAATAAAGCTTTTTTGTCAAATCTAAGTATTCCTTTTCCGCATACATAAGCCATGCCAAAAGGGGAACAAGCATGAGCAAAGGCACAGCCGCATACCAGGAAACAGGCATTAGTGCAAGCTTTTCTTCAGGCGGAAAAAGCAGAATAAAAACGAGTCTGAGTATTTCATAAAACGGAAGAATACGGATAATTTTTTTCATAACCAAACTTTAAGAGAGGCTGGCAAAATCGTCAAGACCCCGCTTTTACATAACGAACAGCTCTGCCCTTTCCAACCTGGCGGACAAGTCCTTTTTCCGCCATTGCCGAAAGTACTTTTACAGCAAGTGACTGTGAAATTCCAAGACGTTCCTGAACATTTTTGCGTGTAACAAAACCACTGCGGACAATCATCTGCAGAATTTCAGTTTCTCTGTGTACATGGAACGGCGAAACATCTGCAACAGAGGTTACATTTTTTGAAAGCCAGTAATTAACATTTGGCAGAGTAAGCTTAAAGGCGTTATCCGAGACACTTATTTCGGGGGAGATAAGTTTGTTGCCCGAATATCCTGTTTTTTGCGATAAAACATCACCATAACAGGAATAGATTCTCGGCAGACCCGAACCATAAGCCTCTATAAGATGAAGTCTGTAGAAAACCTTTGACAGATTAACGTTTCGTGCCGCGGAAACACCGAGCATAATGTCGTCACGGCGCAAACCTTCAACAAGTCCGCCGGCAGAAATTATTTCCATTCTGTCACTGAAAAGGTGAATCAGAATACTTGCGCTTATACTGTAATCCCTGTGAACAATCGCATTAAGAAGCGATTCCCTGACCGCGGCAGCAGGATAATCCCTGGTATCAATTCTGTAAAGTCCTTCAAAACTGGAATTTGTACAGTTATGAAAATTCAACCATGAATATGTTTCATCAAGCTGTTTAAAAAGCGAACCCTCAAACTCACGCCGGTCTTTAAAAACGGAAGTATCCGTTCCTTCAAACGCGGCAACTTTTATCGTGTGTGTACACTGGTCAGAAAGCAACAGTCCGAGATTTGTGTATTGTCCTTCTTCGGTTATTATGTTCAGACGCTTTTTGTCGCGTTTTTCAAAGGTAATATTCCGTGAGGCAAACTGGCGTGTCAGTTCCGAAAACGAAAGCTTTTGGTTGTGGCTTCGCAGTTCTTCAAAACGCTCGCCGGTAGATTCCTTTGACATTTTGAAGATAGCGGATTCTGAAGCAGGAACTGTTTCAGAACCTTCCCGCACATAAACACCGGCAGAACGCAGCCCCTTGCCGGACAAGTAATAAGGTCGCGCATTGCCACGCTGGACTGTTATTTTTATTACCGGCTTGTCCTCGATTATTTCCGTTACATAGGAAACAAACATGGTAATATCCGGCTTGATTGACTGTCTTATTGAACTTGAAAGCCGCAGCATTTCACCGTCAACGTCATCAATTCCCCTTACGGTTCCGTCGTCATTTACACCTACGTATATAATTCCGCCGGCGGTATTTGCAAAGGCAACAACTTCTTTTTTGATTTCGTCAGTAAATTCCCGCTTTAGTTCCAAATTTGCGCTTTCGGATATTATCATTTTCAATTTCCTTCTAATAAAAATCTAACACATTTCTGCTATAAATCAAGTAAAATATCAAATATATGTAAGATATTTACACAGATAGAGATTATGGTAACTTCTTAATAGACTTTTATGTTCTGCTCTGCTATACTGATTTTATGGCGGTTTTAAATAAACGTGCAGCGATAAAAAAGTTAAAGAATTTAGTTTTTTCACAAAAATCAGACCTGACGGTTTTCAGGGCAAAAATTGAAAAACAGTTTACCAAGCTTGTTCTGCCCAATCAGGTGGACTGCCGGAATACGACGGTTCACGGCTTAACGTGCGATATGCTTATTCCGCAGGTTTCTTCAAACAAGCGTATGATACTGTATATTCACGGTGGTTCTTTTATGGGTGGTTCCAGACTGTCCTGGCGGAATTTTTGCGCCTCGCTTGCAAACGAAACTTCTTCCAGAGTTCTTGTTCCCGAATTCCGGCTTGCCCCGGAATATGCTTTTCCGGCAGCGCTTGAAGACGTTACGGCAGTTTACAAGCGGATGTGCGACCATCAAGTAGAGATTTTCATAGCCGGTGACGGCTCCGGCGGAGCGATTGCGCTTGCAGCCGCATTAAGTCTGCCAAAACAGCTGCGTCACTTTTTTAAGGGCATGATTCTTTTTTCACCTTGGGTTGATTTGTCTTTTACTGCCGGTAATTTTGCGGAAAAATCCGTTGACCCCATAAATAATGTTGATAACCTGCGCTATTGCGGCGCGTATTATACTTATTCCGCAAATCTCGACAATCCGCTTGTATCTCCGTTGCAGGCGGCAAGTACACATTTCAGTGATTTTCCACCGGTTTTTATTCAGGCAGGAAGTACCGAAGTAATTCTGCCCGGAATAAAAAAACTTGCAGACAAAATGCAGGAAGCAGGCGTTGACTGCACGCTCAAAGTCTGGGACGGTCTTTTTCACTTTTTTCAGTTTGTGGATGAGTATGTGCCTCAAGCACACCTTTCAATCGGCGAAGTCGGTCAGTTCGTAAAGAATATCAAAAATCAGGAAGACAATATGGAATTTGACGGAGTGGGAGACTTATGGAGCTAGTTTCACCCGCCGGAAACATAGAAAAACTTAAATACGCATACGCATACGGAGCGGATGCCGCATACATCGGTCTTAAAAAATTCTCGCTCAGGGTAAAAGCGGACAATTTTTACGGCGAAGAATACAAAGAAATAAAAGCCTTAAAAGAAAAATACCCCGGCAAAAAACTATTTTGTGCTCTAAATATCTCCTTTCATAACAATGACATCGATAATTTTATTTCCGACATAGACTATTTTAAACTGTATCCATTCGACGCCTTTATCGTACAGGACGTAGGCATGATTCCTATTCTGCAAAAATACTTCCCGTCAACGGCACTTCATCTGAGCACACAGGCCAACTGCATAAATCGTGAAGCCGTAAAGCTTTACAAAAGCCTCGGATTAAAGCGCGTTGTTCTTGGAAGGGAAGCTTCTCTTGCTGAAATCCGTGAAATAAAAGACGCTGTTCCAGAAATGGAACTTGAAGT
>DBWK01000122.1:26849-31819 GCA_002308875.1 Treponema sp. UBA1240 | reverse complement strand
TTTTTGAATATTTTAATGATTGTTGTCTGGGGCGCGCTTGCCTTGATAATCGGCTCGCTTCTGTTCACTGTTATTGTTTTGATTATTCCAACTATGATTAAAGAGTATCATGCAAGGTTTTTTCCCGATAAGGCCTCATCAAAGGCTTGGTGGCTTGAACATGATTTCGACAGATACGGTCCGAACCATATCATCTTTCCTAGTGGTGTAAAACCGGAAAATACGGAACTGCGGTCGGAATTCGACATGGGGAATTTGCAGTCAAAGCTGAACAAGCTTAGAAGTGAACTATGGGCAAAAGACATGGTGCTCCCCGACATTAGTTTTATTTATACTGCAGAGCAAGGAAAGATGGAAAAAGATTTCAAAATACGATTTGCCGGAAAAGAGATTTTTTCCGGTGAACTTGATTCTGCCCTCTCTAATGAAGAAAAAGCTGATTTCATCATCGAAAAAATTAAAACTTGCTTTATGGAAAAGTAAATGTGAAAGTTTTTTGAAAAGTTCTTATGGGCTTCTTCTTTTTTAATCCTCTGTTGGACAACTTAAGACTTTTCTGATATAATACGGCTTTAGTCTTTAAGGGGGACTTAAAAATGAAAAAAATTGCATCTCTTTTGATTTTGGTCGTAGTTGCACTTTCTCTTTTTAACTGCGGCGGAAACAAAAACAATGTTGTAAAAATCGGTGTTTATGAACCTGCTTCAGGTGACAACGGTGCCGGCGGAAAGCAGGAAACTCTTGGTGTTCAGTACGCTAACAAGCTTTCTCCGACTGTTGTAATCGGTGGAAAAGAATATCAGGTTCAGCTGGAGATTGTTGACAACGAATCTTCCAATGATAAGGCTGTAACAGCAGCTTCAGAACTGGTAAGCAAGGGTGTTTCCGTTGTTCTCGGTTCATACGGTTCAGGTGTATCAATTGCTGCAAGTGATACTTTCGCTAACGCTGACATTCCTGCAATCGGAATCACATGTACAAACCCGCAGGTAACACAGGGCAACAAGCACTATTTCCGTATCTGCTTCCTTGACCCGTTCCAGGGCACAGTACTTGCAAACTTTGCTGTTGATAACTTTAAGGCAAAAAAAGCTTATTGTCTTGCAAAACTTGGGGATGACTATTCTGTAGGTCTTTGCAACTATTTTATTGAAGCATTCAAAAAACTCGGTGGAACAGTTGTTTTTGAAACATTCCCTGAAGGAACAAGTGATTTTGCTGCTTATGTAGCAAATGCAAAGAACCAGGGTGCTGATGTTTTCTTTTCACCCGTTTCAATCGAAGCTGCTGCTCTTATAATTGAACAGGCAAGCACACAGGGACTTTCTGTTCCTGTTCTCGCCGGCGATACATGGGATTCTAACGTTGTTCTTGCTGCTGCTAAAGGTTCCAACGTACAGGTTTTTGTAACAACATTCTTTGTTGAAGGAAGCACAGAAACTAAAGTTGTTGACTTTGTAAACGGTTTCCGCAACTACATCAACACAGACGCTACTGCAAAAACAAACAACGGTGGTGATGACGAAATTTCAGCTGTTTCTGCAATGGGCTTTGATGCATATTATACAGCTCTTGAAGCACTTAAAAACGCCGGTTCAACAAAAGGAAGCGACGTTATGAAAGCTCTGCCTTCAACCAAATATACAGGTGTTTCCGGTATCATTGAATTTGACGAAACCGGAGATGCAAAACGTGATGTTGCTTATGTAAAAAAAGTTAACAACACAACTGCAAAATGGGAGTTCATTGCTGTTCAGAAAGTAAAATAACAGTCTGAACTATTCAGAAATTGTCAATTAGGGCAAATTTCGGTTTTAGGAAATTGTTCCATAAAATCCGGAGTTTGCTCTAATCGTTATCATCAGGATTATAAAATGGATTTTTTTAGTGCAAATCTGCCTTACATTCTGGCAGGTATTTCTACCGGTGGTCAGTATGCGCTTATCGCTATCGGTTATACAATGGTTTACGGCATTCTTCGCCTTATAAATTTTGCGCACGGTGATGTTTTTATGGCTGCGGGGCTTATATTGATATATTCCTATACAGCCTTTCCTTTGTACGTATCCATTCCTCTTACTATAATTTTTACTGTTCTGCTGGGTTTTGCCGTTGAGCGGATTGCATACAAACCTTTGAGAACAGCTCCAAGAATGAGTATTATGATTTCTGCAATCGGTATGTCGTATTTGCTGCAGAATCTTGCTTTATATATTACAGGCGGACTTACCAAATATTATCCCACAATTCCATGGATCAGCGATTCAATTCAGATAATGGGAAGCATGACAAAACGCGTAACGGTAATTACGCCGATTCTTACCATATTATTGGTAATATCTCTTGTTATGCTCATCAAGCATACAAAAATCGGTATGGCGATGCGCGCAGTTTCCAAGGATTTTGAAACTGCCGAGCTTATGGGAATAAAACTTGATGCCGTAATAAGTACAACCTTTATTATTGGTTCTTTTCTTGCAGCAATCGGTTCAATCCTGTTCTTTTCTAACTATACGGGCGTTACTCCTACGGTTGGCGCAATGCCGGGATTAAAGGCATTTGTTGCTGCTGTTTTTGGCGGTATTGGTTCAATTCCGGGTGCTGTTATTGGTGCGTTTATAATCGGTATATGCGAGAACATTATAAAAGGTCTTGGCTGGACCACATTCAGCGATGCTTTTACATTTGTTCTGCTCATAATTGTTCTTATGTTCATGCCGACAGGACTTTTCGGCGAAAAAGCAACTGACAAGGTATAACTGCAGGGTAGGGGATTTTACGATGGAAAACAAACTAATAGACATAAAAAAACGAAAGAATCTTATAATCGGATTTTCTCTGCTTGCATTGCTTTTTGTTCTTGTTGCAATACTTGAGCAGATACTTCCTAGAACTTCAATGTTGTTTACCGTCCTTAAAAAAGGCGCGATTTATGCGCTTGTAGCGGTATCAATGAACCTGCTTAACGGTTTTACGGGGCTTTTCTCGCTCGGTCAGGCAGGATTCATGCTGTTGGGCGCATATACATACGGAATTTTCACGATTCCGCCGGAACAGAGAATAACGGTTTATCAGTATTTTGACGGCGGTATTATTCAGTTTGCGCTGCCTGTTGTTGTAGCACTTGTTTTGTCAGGTATTGTTGCGGCGTTGTTTGCATTTTTAATCGGGCTTCCGGTTTTAAAGCTCAAGTCGGATTACCTTGCCATAGCAACGCTCGGTTTTGCTGAAATCATACGTGCTATCTTTCAGTGGGACAAACTCGGTGTTGTTACGAACGGCTCAAACCTTCTGCGCAAGTATCCGGTATTCAAGAGTACGTTGTTCCCGTTTGCCGTTTCGGGTATTTGCATTGCAATAATAGTTCTGCTTATAAATTCCACATACGGAAGGGCGTTTAAAGCTATCCGTGATGACGAAGTTGCCGCCGAGGCAATGGGAATAAACCTTGCGCATCACAAGCGGCTTGCATTTATCATCAGTTCATTCTTTGCCGGAATTTCAGGAGCTTTGCTTGCAATGTTCCAGACAACTATTCAGGCAAACCAGTTCAAATCCGCAATGACATACGAGATTCTGCTGATTGTTGTTATCGGCGGAATCGGATCTGTTACAGGAAGCTGCATTTCCTCATTCCTGTTCATCGCCTGTTCCGAGTGGTGGCTGCGTTTCCTTGACAACGCGAACACCTATATCGGCGGCTGGCATGTGCCGTTATTGCGTCCGGGCTTCCGCAAGGTTGTATTCTCGGTAGTTATCATGGTTATTGTTCTTTTTTACCAGAAAGGCATTATGGGCGAAAAAGAATTTTCAATTTCGGGGATAGCAGGGTTCTTTAAAAAGCTGCCGGAAAAGCTTTCGGCAAAAAAACAGCGCCGCAGTGAAGGAGAATCAAAATGAGTGAAAATGTTTTGAAACTTCAGGATGTAACGATGCAGTTCGGCGGTGTTGTTGCTGTACATTCACTTTCTTTGGAAGTAAATAAAGGCGAGATTGTATCGCTTATCGGACCAAACGGAGCGGGAAAAACAACGGCTTTTAATGTTGTTACCGGTGTATATGCTCCGACAAACGGTGCCGTTTATTTTAACGGCAAGCAGATTATAGAAAATTATCCTTCGGGCAAGATGAAAAAGCTTTATGCAGGTTCTGACAACGGCAAGTACAAAAAACGTATTGAGCCTTCTCCCGATTCAATAACAAAGCTTGGCATCGCAAGAACTTTCCAGAATATACGTCTTTGGAAAAGTCAGACGGTTTTTGACAATGTTCTGATTGCAAAGCATTTGCGCAGAACCAGCAACATCTTTACTGCAACGTTCCGCCTTAACTATGCGGAGGAAAAACGTCAGCGTGAAGAAACTGCGGAACTCTTGAAAATAATGGGACTTTACGACGTTAAAGACGAAATTTGTACATCGCTTCCTTACGGTTTGCAGCGCCGTCTTGAAATTGCAAGAGCCCTGGCAACTGAGCCGTCACTTTTGCTGCTTGATGAACCCGCAGCCGGTATGAATCCGCAGGAAACGGACGAACTTACCGCATTTATAGGAAAAATCCGCACTGATTTTGCGCTTACCGTATTTATGATTGAACATCACATGGATCTTGTTATGAATATTTCAGACAGAATTTATGTTCTTAACTTTGGTGCTTTGATTGCGCACGGCACGCCCGAGGAAGTGCAGAACAATCCTGAGGTTATAGCGGCTTATCTGGGTGAAAGCGAGGAACAGTAATATGCTTAAAATAAAAGATTTGAACGTATCATACGGCGGAATAAAAGCATTGCAGGGAATTAACCTTGAAGTTCCCGAAAAGAAAATCGTAACGTTAATCGGTGCGAACGGTGCCGGTAAATCCACTCTTTTGCGCACAATAAGCGGACTTGTAAAAGCGGAGTCCGGTTCTATTCTCGTAAACGGAAAGGAAATTCTCGGTTTTCCGATTAACAAAGTTTGTAAGGAAGG
>DBWK01000122.1:15131-26778 GCA_002308875.1 Treponema sp. UBA1240 | reverse complement strand
GATAAAAAAGAAATCGAAAAAGATTTGGACTGGGTTTACGAATTGTTCCCAAGACTGAAGGAACGTTTTTGGCAGTATGCGGGAACACTTTCCGGCGGTGAACAGCAGATGCTCGCTGTAGGCCGTGCACTTATGAGCCGCCCTCGTCTAATGATGATGGATGAACCGTCTTTGGGTCTTGCGCCTCTGGTTGTACAGCAGATATTCAGCATTATAAAGGAAATAAACAAAAAAGGCGTTACGATTCTGCTTATCGAACAGAATGCGAACATGGCGCTTAAAACCGCTGATATTGCATACGTAATTGAAACGGGAAACATTGTTCTTACAGGAAGCGGAAAAGAACTTTTGGAAAATGAAACCGTAAAAGAAGCGTATTTGGGTAAGTCAAAAAAATAACGGAAAACTTATATGGTACAGAGCATTTTACTTTCGGCAGGTGCGGGAATCCTTTTGCTTGTAGGCTTTTTGGGAACTTTTGTTCCTGTTCTGCCGGGTGCGCCGTTAGCCTGGGGCGGGCTTTTGCTTGCGTATTTTTCGCCGGCAAATACAATTTCCGTAAAAACGCTGGTTATCTGTGGTATCGCCGCTGTTGCGGTGTCTGTTATTGACAATATTTTTCCTGTTCTTATGACCAAAAAATCCGGCGGCAGCAAAGCCGGTACAATCGGTGCAACTCTTGGGCTTATTGCCGGCTTTTTTCTGGGACCTGCCGGCATAATTGCCGGTCCGTTTGTCGGCGCGTTAGCCGGTGAGCTGATACACGATTTTGCCGATACCGGCAGAGCTTTTAAGGCTGCATTCGGTTCGTTCCTGGGCTTTTTATGCGGTACTGGACTAAAGATGGTTGCAGTCGGTATGTTCATTTTTATTTTTGTAAAATCGTTTTAGGAAAACACTGTGACTGCCGCTGAATCCTATTGGAACAACTACATTTCAAAAAATCCGCAAAAAAAGGATTTGCCATATGGCGGGGAATGTTGTTTCGGTGATGACGCGGAAACGTGTTGTGAACTGCTTGCATTGGTTTTAACCGGCAAAAAGACAGCATCATGTTCCGCTCTTGAGGCTTTTAAACTGGATTGTGAAAAACTGCCTGTAGCGGGGCTTTGTTATGTCTTGACGGATATTGACGGCAACCCCAAAGGTATAATACAAACTGTTAAAGTTGATATTCTTCCGTATAATGCCGTAACATGGGAAATGGCACAAAAAGAGGGAGATGTCGGCACAATGCAGGACTGGGTTGAATCACGCAACGAGTATTTTATGGACGAAAGCGATTTTATGGGATACGAGTTTAAGCCTGATATGCCGGTGGTTTTTGAGCAGTTTGTTCTTTTAATCCATGATATTTAAAATCATTTTGCTTTGAGATTTGTCGCAAGTGTTGTATCGTTTTTTATGTCGTTTTTGTTTGCATAGCGATGCGGCTGTGAAGTTCTCACAGTTGTGCCCTTGCCTTTTTCACTTTTAATCTCAATTGTTCCGTTCATAAGCGAAATAAGAGCCTTTACCAGATTCAATCCCAATCCGGAACTCGGAATTTCGGCGTTAACTTCATTTTCTTCGCGGGAAAAGTTTTCATATATGTGAGGCAAAAATTCTTTTGAAATGCCTATACCAGTGTCTTCGCAAATAAAATCGATGATACACTCTTTTTCATCTTTACCCGGCGACTGCTTTATGCCGAATCTTATTTTACCGCCTTCAGGCGTATATTTCAGTGCGTTTTGGAGAATGTTAAGAACAACATCCGTTGTGTGAATTACATCTTGATAAATATATGGGTTTGTAATTTCCGACCAGTATTCTACCTTAATGTTTTTCTTTTTTGCTGCTTCTTCTATCAGCGCATAAATCTTGTTGACAGAGTCTGTAATATCGGAAGGATTCTCTGTAAGAGTGATTTCGTTGTTTTCAAGTTTTGAAAGCTCCAGAATATTGTTTACAAAGCTGAGGAGGTGTTCTTCCGATTTCTTTGCCTTTTCAAGGTTTTCTTCTATCAGATTGATGTTTGAAGTATTGTTTCGTATGTTGTTTGTGCACTCAATTATGAATTTCATCGGTTCAAGAATATCTTTGGCGATGTTATACATAAAAATATTTTTTGCTTTATTTGTTCTCTTTGCAAATTCCGCGGCACGCCGAAGTTCCAGCTTTTTAAGCTGTTCTTCTTCATCCCGGATTTTTTTTCGTTCTTCTTCGGTTATATCGTTCAGAAATACATAAAAAATGTCGCCGTATTTTTCAGTTTTTACAAATCTGCTGTAATCACGGACGTTTTTCATTATTCCGTCTTTTGTTCTAATCCGGTATTCTACAAAATCAATTGTGTTTTCATCTGTTACCTGGCTTTTTATACTGCTCTGAACGTAGTCAAAGTCTTCTTCCAGAATTATACCTTTGAATGAGTTGTGGGTGTATTCACGGAATTCTTCCGCTGTTTTGCAGTCGAACATATGCATAAGCTCACTGTTAAACGATATTATTTCATAATTGTCGTCAGCATGGTAAGAAAAAAAACCGCCCGGAATACCTTCAGCTATTTCATTTGCCGCCAGAAGCATTTTTTCGTTATTCCAAACTTTATTGGTGTTTGGGAATCTTTCAAGTTTAACGTACTTTGTATCCAAAACGCATGTTGATTTTATGTATGATTCATAATTGCTTAATGAAAGTGGCTGTGAAAAATAATAACCCTGAATAAAGTCACAGCCGAGAGCTTTAAGAGTCATAAACTGTTCTGCCGATTCCGTTCCCTCGGCAATTGTCATCAAGCCCATTCGATGTGCCATTTTGATGATATTTTCTATTACAATTTCGTTTTCTTTGATGTTTCGTACAAAGCTTATGTCAAGTTTCAGCACGTCAAGCGGGAATGTGGCCAAAAGACCGAGGGTTGAATATCCTGCACCAAAGTCGTCCATTTCGATTAAAAAACCCAGTTCCTGAACTCGTTTTACCTGTGAAATTATAATGTCAATGTTCTGCGAATAAAGGGATTCCGTTACTTCCATATGCAGCAGATTGTGATCTATTTGATAGCGGTCAATCATTTCAACCTGCTTTTCAATACAGCCGTTTTCCATAAAGTCGCATCTGGAAAGGTTTACGGAAACCGGAACAAGCGGAATATTGTTCTCCTTCCAGTGTTTTATATCCTTACAGACTTTTTCAAGAACAAAGTTGTCAAGTTTTGTAATGAATCCGTTTTTTTCAAAAAGCGGAATAAACTGTCCGGGCGACATAAAGCCGTATTCGGGATGATTCCAGCGGACAAGGGCTTCTGCACCGGCGATTTTTCCTGTTATTGTTTCGTGCTTAGGCTGGTAAAAAATCTGGAACTGCTCGTTTTCCAATGCTTGTTCCATTGTTTCAATAATCCGCTTTTCATTCAGTAACTGCTTTTGTATGCTGTTTTCATAGAATGCAATGTCTTTGCCGTAAATCCCCTTAATTTTGCGGATTGCCATAAAAGCCCGGTCACAACAAATGACAAGAGGGATTTTTGAATCTATAGGTGCGTAAATTCCTATTTTTACTACTTGATGCGGAATAGGAGCTGTTTTTATTATTGATTCCTTAATTCGGTTTATCAGGTCAACATTTACTAAATTAACATAATCAAAAAAAAGAACAAACTGGTCACCGCCAAAACGTCCTGAAATGTCATGCGGTCGTGCAGCACGCATTTGTTTTGCCGTGTACATAAGGAATTCATCGCATTTTTCTTCGCCGTACAGTGTGTTTGACGATTTAAAATTATCAATGTCAAAAGCAACAATACAGAAAGTTTTATCGGGATTCTGATCCCGAACCTCTTCTGTTTTTCGCAAAAAAGCTTGTCTGGTAAGAAGTCCCGTTAGTTCGTCATGTTCCAGTTCCTGTATTATTCTATTTGCTTCGAACAGTTTTACGGCAGTTTTTATGCGGGTAAGAACCCTGCGCTCGTTAAATGGTTTTTTCAAAAAGTCGATAGCGTCAAGTTCAAGCAGAGCGTCTTCAAGATTAGAATTGGGAATATCCGTTATGATTAAAACCGGAAAATTCTCCATCAACGGGATTTGCCGTATTTTTTGAAGGATTGGCAGAGCTTGTTTTATATAAATAATGGCTGATGAAATTTTTTGAGAACTGTCTTTAATGATTTCTGAGGCTTCGTTTTCATCATTACAAAGGACAAGCTCAAAATGTCCTGAAACAATGTCGGAAATCTGATCTATATCGTCCGCATTCTTGTCTACGAGAAGAATTCTCTGTTTTTCGGCATTAGGTAAGTTGCTCATTTTTTTGAAAACTTCCAATTATTGTATTATATCACTTTTTTAAAGTAGTACAAATTTTTTTTTATAAATTTCTTAATCGTTCCAACGGGCTTGTTTTTCAAAAAGTAAAAAAAATCAGGCATAATGCCGAAAAACAAAGAGGAGTCGTTTGTGCCGCCGGGAAGAAAATTTTTGATTTCTCTATGTTTTTCTCTTTTATTGTTTTCTGTTTTTTGGGGAATAGTATATTTCAAATTTTTTGATTCTGTTGAAGAAAAACTTTATCTGCCGGTCGTTGCAAAGGTTGAAGCCGGAAAAATCCGGCAAATTTCGGTATCGCTTTCAGAATATATTGAAGAACAAAACGGAAGATTCAGGCTTTTTGCAGGAAACTCAAGCGTCAGAAACAGCGTTGGCAGGGATGCGGATTCGCAAATTATAAGTTCACGGACAAAACTTCTGGAAAATCTTTTGGCACTGTGTCCAGCTTTGCGCGGTGTTCGTATTATTGATACGAGCGGTGCGAATCTTGTATTTACCAGCTTTCCGGCTGATATGGAAAACAAGAACGGAAAATTTGTTTTTAAAAACAAAAACAATTCTTTTGAAAATCTGACCGTAGGTGAATCGGAACAGAACAGAATCATATTCGATGAAAAACAGAACCAGCTGATATTTGCATATCCGTTTTTCGCCGAAAAAGCTGTTTATTTCGGGACGATTCTTTTTTATCTGGATGTGCCGGAATTATTCAAACATGCCGTGCCGGAAGAAGCTGCTGCAAATTCTATTGCGTGCGCAGCGGAAAATGCTGATTTGCCGCATTCCGGGTTTGTTGTTTTTGCAGATTCCGTAACGGAAGAAAAAATAAAGTCTGTTCAAGCCGGCTGGAATGAGAATATGTCGGTGTGGTCCGCTTTTAAGCCTGATTCTGTGGTTTTTAACGAAAAACTTAATAATGAAAATTATCTTACGGTAATGCGGTCGTATTCTATTTCGCGTATACCGCAGAATCTTCTTGTAATTGTTATTGCCGTTTCGTTTTTTGTTATCTTTTTGCTTGTGATGCCGCTTGTTAATCTTGTTTGTCGCAAACCAAAAGCTGATATAAAAACTGAAAACGAAGATGAAAAAAATATAGAAACCGTTGAACAAAAAGACGAGGACGAAGAAATGTTTTTAAGAAAGAAAAACAGTACTGAAAAAGTAAAAGACAGTCTGTCAAAAATGGTCAGACATAATTCGGTCAGCTATTTTATGTCACCAATGAATGGGTTTGAGGATGAGGAACCCGAAGAAACAACTGCAGTATTAGTTGCCGAAAAAGAACCGGAAAATGAAGTTGAAAAAGACGATTTTGATTTGGTAATGAATTCACAGACTGAAAGAGCTGCTCAAAAAGCTGTTGAAAAAGCGGATGAAGTAAAGATTACCGTTGAAGAAGTAAAACTTCCCGTTGAACCGGAAAAGGATTTGTTCGTGATTGACAGTGTTCCGGTCGTTGAAGAAGTGGAGTCTGCAGCTAATGACATTACTGTAAAAAAGGATATTGAGGTTCCTGTTGTTGAAAAGGTGGAATCCGGCACGAACGATGTTAAAGATCAGGAGCCGGTCGCTGTAGAAGAAGTTCAAAAAATACCGCAAATTCAGGAAGAAATAATTGATACAGAACCGGAAAATCTTGAAGAACTTCCTTGTGTTGAAGAAGAAGAACTTTCTGAACCTGTTGCAGAGAGAACTCCATCCGGTATTTTTTCCGGTAAAAATGCTTATCCCAGTATTTTTTCAAAAACCGAACATGCTTTTCCTGCAAAGAAAAAAAGTTTGCTTCACGCAGCAGAGGCAAAATTAAAAGAAGAAGAAAAAAGCGCTAAAGAAGCGATTTTTGAAGAAAACGGTATATTCAAAATCCGCAAGGATGCCGCACTGTTGAACAATGATGAAATAAACTACGAGTTCAAACATCTGGTAGATTCAATAATAAAAAACTAAACATTGGAGTTTTTAATGCAAACTGTTAATGCAACAATCCCGTCTGTAATCACCGTTATTTTGGAAACTGTTTCACTTGTAATCAGTATTATTAGTATTACTGTTGTAATTTATGGAACTGTTATAGCCCTTATTGCTTTTTTCAGAACTGAACGTCACCGTATACGCGGCAATTACAACAGTCAGTTTTTGCGTATTCTGCGTGCTGATTTGGGAACATATCTGCTTTTGGGTTTGGAATTCCTTATTGCAGCCGATATTCTCAAAACCATTCTTGAACCTGGAATTACGGAATTGTTAAGCCTTGGTGGTATAGTTATTTTGAGAACAGTTCTCTCATTCTTCCTTACAAAAGAAATTCAGGAAATTGAACAGGAAAGAAAAGAACATCCTGAGTACTTCCAAAATACAAATTCTGCTGAAAATTAATTGTTTTTGTAATTATCCGGCAACACAATACAGAAAGCTTGCTTTTTTCATTTTTCTATTATAGATTTAAAAGACATCTCTAATCTTTTTAGAGATGTCTTACATTTTAAATCGGAGTTTTTATGCTGTACAGACGTTTTCCCCGTATTCCTGAAAAAGAAATTTCCGTTCTCGGCTTTGGTATGATGCGTTTGCCTCTGAAAAAAGACACAAATGAAATAGATTATGAACAGACAAAGGCAATGGTAAAAAACGCCTTTGACAATGGTATTAACTATTTTGATACGGCGTATCCTTATCACGGTGGAAAGTCTGAGGTTGTACTTGGAAAAGCCATTAAGGAACTCGGTATTCGGGACAAAATCTACATTGCTGACAAAATGCCTTTGTGGGATGTAAAAAAACAGGACGACTTGCAGAGAATCTTTGATGAACAGTTAAAAAGACTTGGAACGGATTATATAGATTTTTATCTTTTGCATGCCATGAACGCCGAACGCTGGCAGCAGGTAAAAGATTTGCAGATTCTTTCATTTATAAGGCAGCTTAAAAGCTCAGGAAAAATAAAGCACATAGGTTTTTCATTCCACGATTCACCGGATGCGTTCAAAACGATAATAGACGGATTTCCTATGTGGGAGTTCTGTCAGGTTCAATACAATTATATGGATAAGGAAGCGGCGGATCTTATTGCTTATGCCGCAAAAAACGAAATCGGCAGTATTGTTATGGAACCTTTACGCGGGGGGCTGCTTGCACAACCACCAAAGCCTGTTCTTGACATTTTTGCCGCAGCATCTAAACCGCGTATGCCCGCAGAATGGGGTTTGCGATGGGTATGGGAAAACCAGAACGTGGTCGTTGCTCTTTCCGGTATGAGTGCGCCTGAACAAATGGTAATGAATATTGCTACCGCTTGTGCGGGGCATCCCAATTCGCTGCCGAATGCGCAGCTTGATACCGTAAAAAAAGCTTCGGAATGGTTCAACTCAAGGGTAAAAGTTCCGTGTACAGGCTGCAATTACTGTTCTCCGTGTCCTAAAAAAATCGCAATCAGTGATATTTTCAGGGAATGGAACAGACTTTCCCTGAACGGACACCTGGAAGCAACTGGCAATGCAAAATCTGCTGCATATTCCGATATTCTCAAGTCGGGCAGAGGGGTTGACCAATGCGTGGAATGCCGGCTTTGTGAAGGTTATTGTCCGCAAAAAATCCAAATTCCTGATTTGCTTAAAGTTGCACATTCTGCAATGCAGTAGTTTAAGGTGAATAATGAACAGCGAAAAAAAATGTGTATATGTCATCGGACATAGAAATCCCGATACAGATTCTGTTGTTTCCGCGGCGGCTCTTGCCGATTTGCGCAGAAATCTTGGTTACAGCAATTATACGGCAGCACGTGCCGGTAAAATAAATCCGCAGACGGAGTATATCTTTAACCGTTTTAAGGTACCGGTTCCCGAATATGTACCCGACCTCATCCCCAAAGTAGGCTATTATATGCCGGATGACTGCGACACGGTAAACTGCCAGACTTCGTTATGGAGTGCCATAGGAAAAATGGAAAACTGCAACAGCAAAGTTCTTCCTGTTGTCAGTGATGACGGCACTTATCATTCGCTTTTACATTACAACGCTTTTGCGCAGAATGTGCTGAAAATTCTCAATCCTGAATCTGAATCGGCGCTTATTACAAGTATAAAACTCATTCAGGATACTTTGAATGCACAGCCGCTTGTGGTTTATGACGAAGAAGAACTGTTCAGAAGTTCAGTTCTTGTTGCTGCCGCGCAGTTTGAAACTTTCAAAAAAATGCTGGATGTTCATCCGCCTGAAAACATAATAGTAATTACCGGAGACCGGCAGGATGTGCAGGAATACTGCATCGAAAAGAAAATCCGTGCAATTGTTATTTCTTCCGGTCTGATGATGGACAAAAATCTGCGTGCAAAAGCTGAAAAAGCCCGTACTTCCGTTTTAATCAGTCCTTATGATACGGCTTCTACCGCAATGTTCATCGTCTATGCAACACCTGTATCCGTTATGGCAGACAAAACTATAAAGTCCGTAAAGGCAACTGATCTTGTAAGAATGATACGCTATCAGCTTTCGTGTTCACCCAGCAGAAGTCTTCCTGTTACGGATGATGACAATAAAATCATAGGTATTATTTCTGAAACGGATTTGCTGCAGGAGGCCAATATAGATGTGGCTCTTGTTGACCACAATGAAATGACACAGGCTGTTGAAGGCATTGATAATTATCAGATACTTGAAATAATCGATCATCACAGGCTTGGTAATCTTTCCACGCGTAATCCTATTACATTCATAAACAAGCCTGTCGGTGCAACTTCAACGATTATCACCAATATGTACAGAGAAAACCATGTGCCGCTCACCAAGGAAATAGCGTCAATACTTTTATGTGGAATTCTTGCCGATACGCTTACACTTCAGTCCTCCACCACAACCGATACGGACCGTGAAACAGCCGAATATTTGTCAAACATTACAAATCTTGACATAGCAAAGCTTGGTTCCGATATAGCTCTTGCGGCCTGCCATGTAAGCGGACGCAGCGCATCCGATGTTATTCATCAGGATATGAAAGAATACACGGAAAACGATTACAAGTTCTCCGTAAGTCAGATTGAAGTTGACAATACAAATGAAATAATCGGAAGAAAGCAGGAATTCCTTTCCGAGCTGGAAATTGAACGGCGCACGATGAAAGCCTTATTCTGTTCTCTTATGGTAACTGATATTACCCGTTTGACCAGTGTTATGCTTGTTGCGTGTGATCCTGCATTTTTACCGGTATTGAGTTTTCCCAAGCTTGAAGATTCGGTATATGTTTTAAAAGATATCGTATCGCGAAAAAAACAACTTATCCCTTTGTTGACAGAACAAATTGCCAAATTAGGAGAAAAATAATTAGAGTTTTTGGATATTTTGGTTGATTTTGTTTTAAACAGGTGATATATTATTGTAAAGAGTTTGACAAAATGACAAAAAATTCTGCGCTTTTGCGCTGTAATGATTATGAAGAAAACCGTGTTTACGAAACAATCAAAAGGCTGATGGAGCTTATTCCTCCGCCTGACGTGACCGGAAAAGTTCTTCTTTTAAAACCGAATATTCTCCAGCCCAAAAGTGCGGAATATGCAATTTGTACTCATCCTTCCGTTGTTAAGGCTGTAGCCCGTATTTTTTTTGAACGCGGTGCAAAACGTATTCTTGTCGGAGAATCTCCCGCAACAGCCAATTCTTTGTCAGCGGCAAAGGTAAGCGGCATTTATGACGCCGTTCTTGCGGCCGGTGCTGAATGGGTCAGTTTTGACAAAGCTGTTCCTGTAACATGTTCCGAAACAAAGCTTGTAAACAGTTTTAATTTTGCTGAAGCATATACACAGGCGGATATGGTAGTTAGTCTCGCCAAGCTTAAAACTCACCAGCTGCTTGCTTATACAGGAGCGATGAAAAACCTGTTCGGCCTGATGGTCGGTCTTCAAAAAGCCGAAACACACTTCAGATTTCCGAATCCTAGTGATTTTTCAGCATTTTTAACCGACATAAATGTAGCGGTAAAACCAATATACGGTATTATGGATGCGGTTGTCGCGATGGAAGGTCATGGACCGGCAAACGGACATCCTGTTCATGTCGGCGTTTTGGGTGCTTCGGACAATGTTCTTGCTTTGGACTGGGCATTTTCTTCGTTGGTAGGTTATAATCCTGAAACAATACCGAATCTAAAGGAAGCCTTGTCAAGAGGTATATGGGGAAGTACCCCGGAAGAATTCAAAACTACAGGCGATGATTTTAAGTCGTTAAAGCCAAGTGGTTTTAAAATTGTCCGCAATCCTTATGGTTCGGCAATTTTAAAACCCAATATGCCTAAATTCCTGCACTGGATTGCAAAGGTTTTGTTTACAAAGATTCCTACGTTCAAAAAGGATGTCTGTATAAGATGCGGTCGTTGTGAAGAAATCTGCCCTGCACATACGATAAAACTGGACAAAACGCCTGACAATCCTGTTCCTCACATTGACAAAAGGAAATGCATCCACTGTTACTGCTGTCATGAGATTTGCCCTGTAAATGCTATTGCTCTGAAGCATACAATCTAGAACTGCCGATACTTTACCATAATCGTCTTTTTTGATATTCTGAATGAAAACAGTACATCGGGAGTATTATATGGACGAAATATATAACGGTTCTTTTGAGGCTGCTCTTGAGAGAAGCAAAAAAATAGAAGAAGATCTTAAGGTAAATCCTTCAAAATATAGAGTTCTTACAGGCGACCGTCCTACAGGACGCCTTCACATCGGACATTATTTCGGTTCGCTGCAGAATCGTGTCCGCCTTGCCAATATGGGTGTTCCCACAATGATTCTCATTGCGGACTATCAGGTTCTTACCGACCACGACGCTTATCAGGAAATCAGCCAGAATACAAAGCAGCTTTGCATAGACTATCTTGCGGCGGGAATCAACCCCGAAAAGCAGGATGTTATCATCTATCCTCATAGTTATGTACCGGAATGTAACCAGCTCATGATTCCGTTTTTAACTCTTGTTTCTAATGCTGAACTCAGCCGTAATCCTACAGTAAAGGAAGAAATTGAATCCGCCGGTCTGAAGAACGTAAACGCAGGTATGTATACCTATCCTGTCCATCAGGCATGCGACATCCTGTTCTGCAAGGGAAACGTTGTTCCTGTAGGAAAAGACCAGCTTCCTCACCTTGAAATGACGCGTACTATTGCAGGACGCTTTAACAAAAAATTCTGTACAGATGCAGGAAAAGACCCCGTATTCCCGGAACCACAGGCATTGCTTTCTAAAACACCGATGATTCTCGGACTTGACGGCAGTCAGAAAATGTCTAAGAGCCGCGGCAATGCCATTATGCTTTCCGCCACGGAAGATGAAACTGCAAAAATGAT
>DBWK01000122.1:0-15043 GCA_002308875.1 Treponema sp. UBA1240 | reverse complement strand
CGCATCGGCGAAGGCGGCGGCGGAATGCTCAAGAACATGCTTACCGAAGCACTCAATGAGAAACTTCGCCCTCTCCGCGCAGAACGTGCAAGACTTGAAGCTGATCCCGGATATATACGCAAAGTTTTGACGGACGGTGCGCAGAAAGCCCGTGAAATCGGTATAAAAACACTGAACGAAGTACGCGAAGTAATGAACATGGTAATATGAAAAAGCACTTCAACCTGAAGCATCTTTTTTGGATTGTACCTCTTGTTCTGCTGATCGGCTGTTGTGCTGCCTTCGGGTTGTACACATACAGCCGTTCTCTTCCTGTTGATGTGCCGCCGCTGACAGAAGAACAGCAAATACAGTTTTCCGGTTTTCTTGCAGAGAACTACAAAGAACCTCTGACAAGGGAACTGCCTTATCCTGTAAAACCAGCCTCGTTTTTTATATACGCAAAGGCAGGAATTATAATAGATGCTTCAAACGGTTGTGTTCTTTATGAAAAAAACGCTGATGAAATAATCCCTCCCGCATCAATGGCAAAAATCGCACTGATGTATGTGACTTTTGAAGCCATTAAAAACGGAGAAACGTCTCTTGATACAGTTGTAGACCTTGTGCCTGAATCCTGGGCAAAAAACGCTCCTCTACAGTCATCTGTAATGGGGCTCGGACCTAATCAGATTGTAACGCTTAACGAACTTCTTCTCGGACTTTCCGTTGCGTCAGGAAACGATGCGGCAACTGCTATAGCCTGCCATATTTCCGGTTCTGTTGAAAAATTCTGTGAGAGGGAGAATGCGGAAATGGAAAAGCTGGGTCTTACGCATACCAGATTTGTGGATGCTTCGGGCTACAGCGAACTGAATCTTACAACCCCGCGTGAATTTGCAGCCCTTGCTCGTGTGTACATTGAACGCTATCCTGATGCGCTCAAAACCTACCATTCAGCGGAATCACTTACATTCCCTACAGCAGACAATTATCCGCCTGACTGGACTGGCAGAATAAACACGCGCAAAATGTATGCCACAAACCGTCTGCTTGACATTATTGAAGGTTGCGACGGTTTAAAAACCGGTTTTATCTATGAATCCGGCTACAACATTTCGCTCACCGCCAAACGAGGTGATACACGTTTTATTTCCGTTACCATGGGTGGTCCCGGTATAGGAACTGCCGAGGGCAACAAGTATCGTGTAGCTGACGGTAAAAAACTACAGGAATGGGCTTTTTCAAGCTTTAAAACCTATCCCGCGCATAGAACAGATCCTGTGCCTGTAAAACTTTGGGGCGGCAAAGATGATTCGCTTTATGCCTGTGAGGCGCAGACACACTCCATTACTGTTCCCAATGTTAAGGAAGATGCGGCGGATTCTGTGAGCAAAAAGGTTTTTGTTACACGGGAAGCACTTTCTCCTGTTGAGTGCGGAACAGTTCTCGGCAAGGTTCAGTATTCGGTGGACGGCATAATTCTTGAAGAAATCCCGCTTGTTGCAGACAGAACCGTTGCGCGTGGAAACTGGTTCAAGCGCACAGTTGACAAGCTTTCCAAAAAACTGATTGATACACTGAAAATAAATTCTTTTGCAATCTGACAAAAAAACACTTATACTATCCTCATGAAATTAAGTGAATTAATTGAAGCTCTTTCGCTCGAAGTTGTTCTTGCAGGCGATGATTCAAGGGATTTGTCCGGCTGTTATACAGGCGATTTGCTCAGCGATGTGATGGGAAACGCTGATGACTGCGATCTCCTTGTTACAATACAGGCTCACCGGAATACCGTTGCCGTTGCCACACTCAAAGACTGTCCTGCAATAATAATCTGCAACGGCAGACCTGTTCCCGATGATATGATAAAAGCCGCCGAAAGCGAAAAAATTGCTCTGCTCAGAACAAGCGAAAACCAATACACAATTTCAGGAAAGATATACAACCTTTTATGATTTTAAAATCAGACTTTCATCTACATTCCTGTGTATCGCCCTGCGGCGACTTGGAAATGTCGCCCATTGCCATTGCCGAAACTCTTGCACAAAAAGGCGTTCAGCTCGCAGCCCTTACCGACCACAACACGGCATTGAACTGCCCTGCTTTTGCGGCTGCCTGTAAAAAAAACGGAATAGCCTGTCTTTTCGGGATGGAAGTTCAGTCCGCAGAAGAAGTTCACATTCTTACGCTGTTCTCCGATTTGGACAAGGCTCTGGCGTTCGGGGAGGAAGTTTATTCGCTGCTGCCGGACATAAAGAACGTGCCCGAAAAAACAGGTGATCAGGTTTATGTTGATGAGGAAGAAAACATTCTGGGCGAAGTAGAAAAATACCTTATAACGTCTACCTCATGGCAGGTCGATGAAGTTGCCGCACATGCCCATAAAGCCGGTGGGATTGTTATTCCGGCGCATGTGGACAGGGCGGCTTTTTCGCTTTCAAGTCAGTTCGGCTTTATTCTTGACGGTGACTGGGATGCGATGGAAGTTGTGCGCATTCCTTCTGAAATGAACACCCTCGGCTATCCGCTTACAACATCGTCTGATGCACATTATATAGAACACATCGCCCGCCGCCCGTTTGAACTGGACATTGGTTCAATGCCTCTTACAAACGATGACGGTACTGTAAATCTTGAAACAATACGCAAAGCGCTGCAGCTCCGTCCGCGTTAATCCAGTCTTTTATTGCAGATAGCTTGAAAATTCAGCGGTAAAAAAGTATTCTTATTCTATGGCTTATGTAAAAAAACTCTTTGACAAGAACTTTCTTGAATATGCAAGCTACGTTATCCGCGACAGAGCAATACCTGATTTGGAAGACGGACTCAAACCCGTTCAGCGCCGCGTTCTTCACACCCTGCTCGAAATTGACGACGGTAAATTCCACAAAGTAGCGAACGTAGTAGGGCAGTGCATGAAGTATCATCCGCACGGAGATTCTTCAATTGCAGGTGCGCTTGTTGTTCTTGCAAACAAAGATTTGTTCATAGACAAACAGGGAAACTTCGGCAACATTCTTACCGGCGATGAAGCTTCCGCCGCACGTTATATTGAGTGCCGCATAAATCCCATTGCGCGCGATATTCTGTACAATCCTGACATAACCAAATTTGTTCCTTCTTACGACGGACGCAATATGGAACCTGTAGCGTTCCGCGCAAAGCTCCCGTTGTGTATAATCATGGGGGCGGAAGGCATTGCGGTTGGTATGTCCACGAGAATATTAAGCCACAATATCCGCGAAGTTATAGAAGCCGAAAAAAACTGCCTCATGGGAAACCCATTCCAGCTTTATCCCGATTTTCAGACGGGTGGTCTTACCGATGTTTCGGAATACGAGGACGGCAAAGGCAAGATTGTTTCGCGCGTTCGAATGGATACAAGCGACCCCAAGCGCATAGTCATAACTGAACTTGCTTACGGTTCTACAACTGAAAGTCTCATATCTTCTCTGGAGAACGCCGCAAAACTCGGACGCATAAAAATTTCTTCCATTAATGATTACACGACCGACAAGGTAGAAATAGAAATTGTACTCCAGCGCGGCGTTTACGCAAAAGACGTTATAGAAGCCCTTTACGCGTTTACGGAATGTGAAGTTTCCGTTTCGCTAAATCTTTTGGTCATAAAGGACAATATGCCTGTCGTAATGACAGTTACTGAAGTTATTCAGCATCATGCAAAGCAGCTGGAACAGATCCTTAAAGAAGAACTTGAGCTTGAGCGTCAGAATCTTACCGACAGACTGCATGCAAGAACGCTTGAAAGAATATTTGTAGAAGAACGCATATACAAAAAGATTGAAGAAATGAAAACAGCCGAAGCGGTTATTAAGGCTGTGATAGACGGCTTTAAGCCCTTTGAAGCCGAATTAATCCGTCCTATTACAAAGGATGATGTTGAACGGCTTTTAAAAATCCCTATCCGCCGCATTTCTTTGTACGACATAAACAAAAACCGGCAGGAAGTTAAAGAAATTAACGCCCGCCTCAAGGAAATAGCAAGACTGCTTAAAAACCTGACAGCTTATGCTGTTTCGTATTTGGATACGCTCCTTGCAAAGCTTGACCCCGAAAAAACAAAACGCCGCACTGAGATTACCCGATTCGGCAAAATTGATGTGCGTGATGCTGTTAAACGCGATATTCCTTTGCGCTACGATGACAACACCGGCTATTTGGGTACAGGCGTTTCTTCCGGCAGGGAACTTATGCGCGTAGGTCCGTATGACCGCATATTCGTTCTGCGGCGGACCGGTGTTTACACAATATTCGACGTGCCGCAAAAGCTTTTTGTTGACAAAAATATGTGGTACTGCGGCTCCGCCGAAAAAGATGTTCTTTCGCGGGTTATGTTTACAATAATCTACAGAGACCCTGCAACTCTTTACTGTTACATCAAAAAATGCAGGGTAGAGCAGTACATAATGAACCGCGATTACATTATCGTACCGGATGGAATGGAAATTCTGCATGTTGATACGCGTTCAAGATTCTCGTTTACGCTGCATTATGTAAAAAAGCCGCGTATAAAAATTGACAGGGAAGATTTTACTTCCGCTGATTACGAAGAAAAAGGTGTAAAAGCTCAGGGTGTTCGTCTTGCTTCAAAAGAAACGGCAAAGATCGAAATTAAGATCGAAAAGCCGGACATAAACCCGGAACAGCCTGAACTGGATCTGATATGAGTTTGAATGACAATAATTTTGTTTGGCAGTGCCGGCAGATACTGGTAAAAAATTCTTTCAAAGTTTATTTTTCTATAATAACTGTTTTTGTTATTTGGATTGTTACAGTTTTCAGTGTTTATCTCCTGGCTTTCAGTTCGAGGAATATGCTTTCGGTTGCTCTGCTGTTTTTTGCGGGCTGGTTCTGCTCAATGGTTGTAGCTTTTTCGCTGATATACGGATACGACGTGCTTCTGCTGAAAATTGTTAAAAATGAACAGGCTGTTTTGGGGCACTTGTTTGAAGGTTTTAAGTGTTTGCGAAAGATAGTAAAACCCGGATTGTTCTTTGGAGCTGTGTTTTTTGCCCTTGCTGCGGCAGGTTCGATTGTATTGGTAACGGTAAAAGGTGAACTGGCTCTTGATCCCGAAACCATGACAGTTTCCGCATACCTGATTTTAACTGTCTTTTTTGTTGTGTGTTTTTGGTATCTTTTTTTTCCTTTTGTTCTGAATGACTCGTCCAATCGTCCTCTTTCAGCTCTTTTGGCAGAAAGCCGCAAACTTTTTAAGGGAAACAGAATTGCGTTTCTGAAGAATTTTATTCTCTTTGCCTGGAAAAGTCTTGGTATTTTTCTTTTTTCATACTTTTTTGTTATGTTCTGGAACGGAAAGGAATCCTCGTTCTTTTCGGCAATGATGAGTTTTATAAGCTTTATAGGAACAATCAGCGCTTACGTAACAGTTGTAAAGTTTTTTCTTTTGGGTGCAGTGTTTTATCACAGACTCACCGCAGCGCCCATCGAAACGGCCGACACCGGTTCCGGTCTGCTGATTGAATCAGACGAACCGGAACAACAAGCTTAAACCTGCTTAAGGCTTGATGAAGCAACCTTCCATTCGCCGTTTTCTTTTTGAATCTGGACAACGGCGTATTTGCCTTCTGCAAAAGAACCCGGATTAATCATTACAGTGTTTCCGAGCGTATCTATTGCGGCGGATTCATGAATGTGTCCTGAAACAAGCAGCAGAGGCTGATATTCCTTTATAAACTCTGTGAGGGCGGGAGAACCTACGTGAATACCCGCTGTAATTTTATCAAGCTTTGTGTCTTTGGGTGGCTGGTGTACAATAAGAACAAGGTTATTCCATCTTCCGGGGTTTTCGCTGTCCTGGTATTCGGCAAAGCGGTCGCGTACAACCTGTAAATCGCTCATCAAGTCATCTTCATCACGCTCGTTTGCGGTATCACCGGTGAACTTAAGCGCACCGCCCGCTCCTGCAAAAAACAAACCGTCTCTGAATACTAATTCGCCTTGTACCGAAACGTCCTTTTTTTCAAGTTCTTTGAGCAAATCCGGAGCATCGCAGTTGCCGAGTACAGCAAGCAGGTTTTCGTTCTTTTCCATAACCTCATTCAAAATGGGAAGCCCTGTTTCAGTTTTGAACAGTTTAGAAAAATCACCCGCAAATAAAACAGCGTCCGCTTTTTTAAATTCTTCTTCAATTTTTCCGGCTCTTGAAAAATCACCGTGAATATCAGATAAAATCAATAAATGCATTTTAACCTTCCTTTAACTGATTACAGCTGTTTCATAATATCAAGCAGCTGCTTCATCTGTTTGTCCGTTCCAATCGAGATGCGGACGTAATCGCGTATTGTATCAATGTCAAAATATCTGACAAGAATACCTTCCTTTTTTATTGCTTCGTAAACTTCTTTTCCTGTTCTGCCAGGCTTTCCTGCAAGAACAAAATTGGTCTGCGACGGCAGAACTGTCCACCCGGCCTTTTGCAGTTCCGACTGAAAAAAGTCTCTTGTTGCCATGATCTTTTGGCAGTTCTTTTTGTACCAGTCAAAGTTTTGACAGGATGCAATACCCGCCGCCTGACAAATGCGGTCAACAGGAAAGTGATTGAATGAGTTTTTAGCCGTGGTAAGAGCCTTTATCAGTTCAGGATTACCCACCGCATAACCAAGCCTCATGCCGGCAAAAGACATGGACTTTGAAAAAGTTCTTACTACAAGCAGATTTTTGTATTCGGCAAGCAGTGGCAAAACTGTATGACCTGAAAAATCGGCGTAAGCCTCATCCACTACAAAAACCTTGTCTTTGGGATACGCATCAAGCATTTGTTTTATTTCCACTGAGGAAAGACTGCTGGCTATAGGCGCATTTGGATTTGCAAGCACAATACCGGAAGCATCTTCGGCGAGCATCTGTTCTTTGTTGATGCTAAAATCCGCGTTGAGCGGTACTTTTTTGAGTGGAATCTGATAATAACCCGCGTATACGGGATAAAAGCTGTATGTATGTTCGGGAATAACTACTGGTTTGTCATCATCAAAAAAAGCGTAAAATACAAAAGAAAGAACTTCATCTGAGCCATTGCCACAAAAAATCATGTCATCAGTAATCGGAAAAGGCAGTTCAGGCTGGTCATCCGCAGGAGCAAGAAGACCACGATTTTCAGTAAGCATACGGGCTATCGCTTTTTTTAAGTCAACCGAGTCAGGATCGGGATACAGTGCCAGCTTGTCGGCTGTAACAGCCCTTACCGCTTTTATAACTTTAGGGCTGGCAGGGTAGGGGTTTTCGTTCGCATTAAGTTTTATGTACTGCCGGTCATCAGGCTGCTCTCCCGGTTTGTAGGGATTAAGCTGCTGTAAACGTTTGGAAATCATACTAACTCCTGTTTTTGTTTTATTATAGAAAATTCAAAAACAAAAAAAAAGGCTTTCGGGGCAAAAATCGCGCTGATTAAAGAATCTCTTTAGAAGGATTAGCTGTTGTAAGCCCTATGTTGAATAGTTTTTCTACCGCAACGCATGTGGGCGGTCCGTGACCGGGCATAAGAACAACTTCATCCATTTGGCTCAAAATTATTTTTTTTATGTTGTCTTTGAGCAGCTTTTCCGCATACTTGTTGCTTGTTGTACCAACCATTCCCGCCGTAAGAGAGTCGCCTGTAAACAACATTCTTCCAAGCTTGAATATGATTGAATCAAAAGTATGACCGGGCAGTGATGCATAACCTATTTTCATGCTTCCAATCGTCAAAAGTCCTTCACCTTTTAAAAGCATTTTGCCTGTTCCGGCAATTTCGTAGTCACCGGCATAAATCATCGGTGAATAAATTTTTTTGAGGGTTTCAAGTCCGGAGTGATGACTCTGATGGTTGTGTGTAATGAGAATGGCTTTAAGGTCATAATGATTGTCTTCAATGTGCATTATAACTTCTTTTGAAATTTTTCCGGGATCAATAATAATTGCATCGCCGGTGGAATCATCTGCGGCAAGATAACTGTTCGAAAAACCATCCAGCGAAAGATGAAAATAAACCTTAATCATTGAACTGCTTCCCATCCTTCAGAGAATGAAGCTTCCCTGGTGTTTGACTGTTTGAATGAAACATTTTCTGCCGTTATTTCGTAAAAAAGAGTCTTTTTTATATTGCAGTTCTGTATGGACGTGTTAATCAGATGAGCGCGGATAAACCTTGAATTGTATAAGTCAGAATCATCAAAGGACGACTGGTTGCTCACAATACCGTTAAAGTTGTTGTGAACCAAATCAGAATTTGTAAACAGAATGTGCGAAAACTTGCTTCCTGCAAACGAAGTGAACTGCATGTTCGAATTAAGAAGGTTGCAGTCGCAGAAAACCGAAAAATCCAGAATGCACATTCTCATGCGGCAGAACTCTGAGTGAATGTTTGAAAAAGAACTATGCTGCATATTGCAGCCGTAAAACCGCTTGTCGGTCAGGTCAAAGTTTTCAAACTTTATGCCGGGAATGTTAAGCCCTACAATTTTGTCATGTTTTCTTATATAGTCGTATATTTCATCAAGTGCTTTCTGCGGATCGGGAGTGTGTTCAAGGCACCAGCCGGGCGTTGAAGCAATGTTTCCGTCTTCGTCAAAATGGGACAGAGCCTGTTTCTGGCAGCCGGGATAGTGGCAAAAGTCAAGTGAAAACATATATATATGTTAGGATATTGCGTTTAATAAGTCAAATAGTTTATACTTTTAATATGTGCTGGAAATGCGGAAAAGAAAATAAAATTAGTTTGCCATTATCACGTTCCGCGGAATGTGAACACTGCGGCGCGGATCTTCACTCCTGCAAAAACTGCGCTTTTTACAGTCCGGGCTCACATTATGACTGTCACGAAACGATTGATGAGCTGATTGCGGACAAAGAAAGAGCCAACTTCTGCGATTACTTTAAATTTGCAAATAAATCTTCTGCCAAAAACAATTCGGACGATGCTGCCGCAAAAGCCAAAAAAGCTTTTGACAGCCTTTTTGGTGATTAGCATGTTCGATGTTGATTATCTTTTTATTGATTCTGGCACAGGCGGACTGCCTTACATGCTCCAGCTAAAAACCCTGCTGCCCGAATCCCGCTGTGTTTATGTGGGCGATACAAAACATTTTCCTTACGGTGAGCGCGAACTTGACGACATAAGACGGCTCAGCGTTGAATTGACCGAAAAATGCATAGAAAAATTCAATCCAAAAGTAATAGTTATTGCATGTAATACAATTTCCGTTTCGTCACTGGATGTGCTGCGCAAACGATTTTCAGTTCCCTTTGTTGGAACAGTACCCGCAATTAAGCTTGCCGCTTCGCTTACAAAGAACAAATGCATAGGGCTTTTGGCAACTTCTCACACCGTGAACGACAAGTATACTGACGATTTGATTGACCGCTTTGCAAAGAATTGCTCAGTTGTACGACGCGGCGATGCGGAACTTGTTTCGTTCATAGAACATAATTTGTTTACAGCTTCTTATGAAGAACGCTGCAAGGCAGTAACTCCTGCTGTTGAGTTTTTTAAAAGCCGTAATGCCGACTCAATAGTTCTTGCCTGTACTCATTTTATACACTTGCGTCGTGAGTTTGAGGATGTGGCTGGCAGCGGAGTTCAGGTAATTGATTCGCGTGAGGGAGTTGCAAAACAGGCGGTTCATGTGCTTTTGGAATTAGACGGTAATAATAGAGATATAAAACGAGAGCCGGAACAAGTTCCTGACCAGGCTGTTTACGTAACCGGATTACGCTCCAGTCAGGACGAAGCCGAATACCGTTCCTGGTGCGCCCGTTCCAACGTGCCTTTTATGGGCACTCTTTAGCCTCAATTCACGTCGTTGCGAGCCGCTTGCACAGAAGCAAACTTTTATTGGTCTCCTTCGATTTCCAGAAAAAGAGCTTCGTAAAGCGTAGCTATGTCGCTGTTTGCTTTTGCGATTGATTTTTGCATTCTTGATGCAATACACTTAAACACGCGATAACCCAAAAGCGGCTCTTTTTCGCTCAATTCTTCAAAATCCTTGCCATTTATCACAAGTGTTCTGCAGTCCGTGGTTGCCGTAATTGAAGCTGAACGGGAATCTTTTCCAATCAGAGCAGCCTCGCCAAAAAATACATTCATCGAATCATTCAGTGTAACAATTGCAATATCATCTCCGTGCGGGGTTTTTCGATGAATGAAAACTGAACCTGATAACAAAATATAAAGCTCATCGCCAAAATCACCCTCACGAATAATCAGCTCGCCCTTTTTGAATTTTTTTACTGTGCAACAATCATAAAGCGATTTTAGAATATTTCTGTCCCGCTCATTTTCCGCCGAAAACGATTTGAACATTTCCAATTTTACTAGCCGGTTTAAAACATTTTCAAAGCTGTTTTTTTCGTCAGACATCGTTTTCTCCCTTTATCCCACGTACAAAAATTGCTTTTGTATTTGGTTGAATTATAAAATCATCGTTTGGTAAAAGAAGCGGATCGTTGCTTTTTAGGGTTTTGACTTTCTGCAAGTTGCTGACGATTGTTTTTACATCGGGGTTTTTCTGTGCCTCACGAACTGCGTCTTTTCTGCGCTGATAAAAGTTTCCTGTATTCAACAAAAGCCCGATGAGAACACCGCCCTGCTCTTTGAATTCGCCGTAAGTTTTTCCGATAAAATCCTGCGGAATATCCTCAATACTTATACCGGAGCCGTCTGCTGAAGAAATCAGCGCTTTTATTACATTGGAATATCCAAGACCGCAGGAGGCCGTTGCCAAAAGAGAACATTCGTAATCGTTTGTGAGGATTATTTCGTCACAATGAGAAATCTGCAAATTGTTTTCGAACTTGGAATCTGTTAATTCAGCGACCACATAGAGTTTTGAGTTCAAATTTTTCATCGTCATAACTGAAAGAACAGTGCGGGAATCTATTTCCAGTTTTGAAGAGTTTTTTGAATAATCGGCGATAATCAAAGCGCGTTCAGCTTCTTTTATCAATGCTTTTTGCATTACTTCAACGTTGGAAAAATCGCCTGCAATATACTGCATTCCCCTGTATTTCGGCAGCGAACGTAATGCTTCGATTTTTTCTGGTGGAGCTTCATTGACCAAAACAATTTTATCTGGTTTTAGTGTGGAATTTGACTTCAAAACTGCATCGAGGATTTTTTCAAAATCTAATCTCCAACCACAAATCAAAAAATGTCCGCTCATGTTTTTCAATCTCCTTAATCCTCTCTCATTCTTGAGCTGTAATTCCATAAATCCCGAAGAAATAATACCTGTGGGAACTGCCACAAGTCCGATACCTAAAAGTGCAATCGTAGTACCAAGAATTTTGCCCACACTTGTTATAGGATAAATATCACCGTAGCCAACCGTTGTGAATGTTGCAACCGCCCACCACAAGCTGGAAAATGCGTTGTTGAAAACATCGGGTTGTGCTTTTGATTCCACCGCATACATAAAAACTGATGAGATGATCATCAGAATGAATATTACAAAAACCGAAAGCCGTAATTCCTGCGCCCGACTTTTTATTACATCAATCAAAACATAAAGTGCGCTTGAATATCTGGACAGCTTGAACAGGCGGAACACACGCAAAAGCGAAATCGATGAGATAATTGCGGGTGGCAGAGCTGAAAAAAGTGAAATGTAAAACGGCAGTACAGTGATTAAATCGATTATCCCAATGAATGAAAGCGCGTATTTTCTTCTGGCTTTTTTTTCAGAAAGTGCGGGGAAAAAATGCGGAGCAGTCCAGAGTCGCAAAATGTATTCGATAGAAAACACAATACTTGCTGCTGTTTCCAAAACTGCAAAGATCTTTTTGTAAACGCTTGGAAGTGAGAATGTGTCAAAAAACACGCAACACACCGTGGATATTATGCAAAACAGCACTACTGAGTCGAATAGTATACTGAGAATATCTCCGCTTTTGCCTTTGTCCAAAATTTCAAAAACACGTTTTCTTATCATTGTCACCTTATTTTTTGATTTGAATGTTTCAAATCATTTTACTTTCTGCGTGTTATGCTTATTTACAGTTCCTGATTCAGCTTTTCAGCGATACGGTCAATAAAATCCCACGAGTTGAGAATTTCTTTGGGTGCAGGATTAGCAAGAGCCTTTAAGTCACCGGTCATAATGCCGTCTTCAATAAGACCAAGTGTAGCTTTTTCAAGTTTGCGTGCAAAATCCACAAGATCCGCCGTTCCATCAAGTTCGCCGCGTTTTGCGAGCGCGCCGGTCCATGCAAAGATGAGGGCAACCGGATTGGTGGAAGTTTTTTCGCCCTTAAGATAGCGGTAATAATGACGCTGAACCGTTCCGTGCGCAGCTTCGTATTCAAACTTGCCGTCGGGCGAAACAAGAACGCTCGTCATCATGGAAAGGCTTCCGTTTGCAGACGCAACCATGTCGCTCATAACATCACCGTCGTAGTTCTTGCATGCCCAAAGGATTCCGCCTTCGCTCTTCATAATTCTGGCTACCGCGTCATCTATGAGTGTGTAAAAATACGTTAAGCCTGCTTTTTCAAAGTCAGCCTTGAACTCGGCATCAAATATCTTTTGGAACAGTTCCTTGAACCTTCCGTCGTATGTTTTGGAGATTGTGTCTTTTGTTGCAAACCAAACGCTGACCTTTTCGTCAAGCGCATAGCGAAAGCAGCAGCGGGCAAAGCTTTCTATGGATTTGTCCAGATTGTGTATTCCCTGAATAACACCCGGACCTTTCATCTGCATTATGGTTTTGCGTGTTTCGTTGCCGTTCTCGTCGGTAAAGACAAGTTCCGCCTTGCCCGGACCCGGCACGTACATTTCGCAGTTTTTGTAAACGTCGCCGTAGGCGTGGCGGCCCATGATGATGGGCTTTTTCCAGCAGGTAACAGCGGGCTTTACGTTTTTAACGTTAATCGGCTTGCGGAAAACCGTTCCGTCAAGCTCGGCGCGGATAATTCCGTTGGGGCTGGGGGTAAGCTGTTTTAGTTTGTATTCTTCCATTCTGGCGGCGTTGGATGTGATTGTTGCGCATTTAACGCCAACACCGAGTCGTTTGATTGCTTCGGCGGATTTGTATGTTATTTCGTCATTTGAGTCATCGCGTGATTTAAGACCAAGGTCATAATATTCGGTTTTAAGGTCTATAAAGGGAAGGAGGAGCTTTTCTTTGATAACTGCCCACAGAACACGTGTCATTTCATCGCCGTCTAGTTCGGCAATGGGGTTTTTCATCTGGATTTTTTTATTCATGATATTGTTATTGTAAATAAAAAAATGATTTTATGGAAGATATTTTTTGCCGTCTGCGCAACGTAACCATACTCTGCAAAGTTGTTTTTATTCGTATATCCTACACAGAGAGGTATTTGATGAAAAAGATAACAATATTTGCGGTTCTGCTTGCCGCCCTTATGTTTGTTTCATGCGGTTCCAAAAAAGCCGCTTCGGGCGGTGCAATGGTAATGCAAAAATCAGCAGAAGCTCCTGCCAGAGTAAATATGAAAATGATGAGCGATTCCGCCTCTTTTGACGAAGCTGTGGTGGAAGAAGCTGAATATGGTGCCGCAAACGGTCAGAATGCTGACACTATAAACCGCAAACTTGTATATACCGGAAACGTAACCGTTCAGGTAAACGACCTTGATCAGACCGAAAAGAGTGTGCGTGACTGGGCTGCCAAATACGGCGGTTATGTTGCTTCAAGTTCTTTTTCGGACCGCAATTATTATACAATGGTAAAAATTCCTTCACAGAATTTTCAGTTTGCCATGGACGAAGTTTCTTCATTCGGTTCGGTAAAGAACCGTTCAATTTCCACGGAAGACGTAACCGAGCAATACTTTGATGTTTCTACCCGTCTTGAAACACGCAAAATTCTTCGTGACAGACTGCAAAAGTATTTGTCCGATGCAAAGGACATGAAAGACCTTTTGGCGGTAGAATCCGAGCTTAATAATGTGCAGAGCGACGTTGAAGTAATGGAAGGACAATTCCGCCGTCTCTCTGATCGCATAGACTATGCTACTGTTCACCTTACAGCCGTACTGCCGTACAACTCAACCGAACAGGGATTTATCTACCCCAATATGGGCTCAAAGATGCGCGAGCTATGGTCAGACACAGTAAACTTTTTGGCGGATTTTGTAATGTTCATTCTTTATGTTATTATTTACGGCATCCCGATTCTCGCTCTTGTAGCGTTCCTTTACTGGTTGTGCTTCGGCAGAATAGGACTTTTGCGACGGTTCTTCAAATTCTTAAGCAAAAAAAAGCAGTAACAGACACGGAACAAACCGTTCCGTTCCTGGTCTGACAAAGATATGTGATTTATAATGAAAAAAAAGAGCCTGTCGTAAACAGCAGGCTCTTTTAGTCTGTTAAAATCTGTTAAAAGTTTACGTTAAACTTAGGAATTGCATCCGTTGATTTCTTTATGTCCGCATCGGTCGGGATGTAGTCACTCATTTTGCCGTCATTAAAAGCTTCGTAAGCTTTCATGTCAAAGTAGCCTGTACCCGTAAGACCGAATACGATGTTCTTTGATTCGCCGGTCTGCTTGCACTTGAGAGCTTCGTCAATCGCAACTTTAATTGCGTGGCTGCTTTCTGGTGCAGGAAGAATTCCTTCTATGCGGGCAAACTGTTCTGCCGCCTTGAATACTTCTGTCTGCTCAACGGCGCGTGCTTGAATCAATCCCTGGTCGTAAAGTTCACTTACAATGCAGCTCATTCCGTGGTATCTCAAGCCGCCTGCGTGGTTCGGGGACGGCATAAAGCTGCTTCCGAGCGTGTACATTTTCTGAATAGGACAAACTTTACCGGTGTCGCAGAAGTCGTATGTGTATACACCGCGTGTTAAACTCGGGCAGCTTGCAGGTTCTACCGCGATAATCTGATATTTGGCTTCGTTGCGGAGCATTTCGCCTACAAACGGACTTATGAGACCGCCGAGATTGCTTCCGCCGCCTGCACAGCCGATAATCATGTCGGCCTTTATGCCGTATTTTTTAAGGGCTGTCTGAGTTTCAAGCCCGATAACACTCTGATGCAGGAGAACCTGATTAAGAACTGAACCCAGAACATAGCGGTA
>DBWK01000059.1:42713-56359 GCA_002308875.1 Treponema sp. UBA1240 | reverse complement strand
CTTCCTTACCGTACATGAGCATTATCCGCCAGGGTAAATCTCGTAGGTATGAAATGGTAGTTTCATGCTTAGTTATATTGTAAGTAAATTCCGTGCCTGTTTCATAAGCGCCCCCTCATTCAAATCCTTTTTTAAACCTAAAAGTCGTTCACTGTAAACAAATCAAGATTTTACTGTTAAGCGGATTTTATCATGCTGACAGACGTATAATATTTTGTACATAGACTGTTTACAAGTTGTACTCAGTCTGTTTACAACTTGTACTCAGCCTGTCTACAAGTTGTACTCAGGCTGTCTACAACTTGTACTCAGCCTGAGTACAGAATCCTGATAAGCATACAGCATTATATTTTAAGGTGAGCAGCATAATATTTAAATGAAACTTTTATGAGAAAAAAGTAATCATTTTACGCGCGCGACTTTTTCAATCTGATTGATGTATTTGTTGTAAAAAAACAGGTTCACAATGTAGCACAAAATCCAGCTTATGGGGTAGGTGACAAAAATCATAAACGGAGTGTGGAATTGCGGAATCCGGAATATCGTAAAAAGCCACAGAATTCGGTATGCACACACACAGCACAGCGATGAAATTACCGGCATCAGCGAATGTCCTATTCCACGGATACAGTTCGCCAGTGCATCCATAATCCCGCACAAATAGTAGGTGGTTAGAATAACCCAAAGCCGCGACATTCCCGTTTCAATAACAAGTGGCGTGGTGGAATAAATGCCGAGAAGCTGCCTTCCAAACAACAAAACAAGTCCGCCCAAAAAAGCTCCGATTGCAACAATTGCACCCTGTGAGATCCAAACAGCCCGCCGGATTCTGTCGGTTTTTCCGGCTCCCATATTCTGCGAGCAGAACGTAAGCGCCCCCTGCGAAAAGCCGTTCATCGAAGTATAAATAAAGCCTTCCAGGTTTATCGCAGCCGAATTACCGGCAATGAGCACTGCGCCGAACGAGTTGATTGAAGACTGGATAATCACGTTTGAAAAAGAAAACATAATGCCCTGAAAACCAGCCGGAAGTCCGATTTTTAGTATGCGGATGAATATCTGGGTGTTCATTTTAAGCTTTCGTAAATCAAGCTTGAACTCATCCGGCTCGCGGAGCAGAATCAGTATGACGCACACAGCCGAGAAAGTCTGCGAAATAACCGTTGCCCATGCAACTCCCGCCACGCCCATGTTAAAGCATATTACAAAAAGCAGATTGAGCAGCAGATTCAAAACACCCGCAATGAACAGAATATAAAGCGGTCTTTTTGTATCGCCTTTTGCCCTGAGCAGTGCACTGCCAAAGTTATATACCATTGTTGCTGTAATGCCGCCAAAGTAAATCCGCAGATAAAGAGTTGCAAGGCTTAAAACTTCAGCGGGTGCCTGCATAAGTGCAAGAATGTGCTTTGAACCGAACACGCCTGCAACGGTAAGTATAATTCCGCTGTATAAGGAAAGAAGAATTGAAGAATGTGTTGTTTCCTGCAGTTCCTTTGTTTTACCGGCCCCAAAGTAGTGGGCGGCAACAACATTTGTTCCTACCGAAAGCCCCATAAAAACGTTTATAAGCAGATTAACGAGAGAACTTGTTGAACCAACCGCCGCAAGGGAATTGTCGCCTGCAAACCTGCCTACAACAATGATGTCGGCGGCATTGAACAACAGCTGCATAAAGCTTGAAAATATCAGTGGAATTGAAAACTGCATCAGCTTTGCGGTGATGGAGCCTTCAGTCATTTGTATCTGGTTTTTGGCGCTCATTAAAAGATTTCCAGCATATCCTTAAAAAAATGGTTCTCTATCTTTGCCGTATTGAGCAGTTCTCCTGATGACGAGTACCGTTTGCCCTGGTACAGTTCGCCGAAAACAATAACGGTATTATTTGCGGTATCTTTGTCGTATGTGAGATTGTAAGTTTTTCCGTTGTAAACAAATTCGTGTTCTTTTTTTGTTTCAATCAAAAAAAGCAGCTGTTCTTTTGTCATTAAACGTATTCTATCAAATGGCGCAAAAAAAAGGAATATCTCTTTAAATCCCAAGGTTTTGCTGTTATAGTTTGAATATGAACAAAATCGAAGAAACCGCGTCAAAAATAAAAAAGTCATTGTTTTCAGCATTTAAAGGAAAGCCTGAAGTTGTTGACCTCGTTTTAACCGCGTTATTTGCCGGCGGACACGTTCTGCTTGAAGACGTTCCCGGAACAGGAAAAACCGTGCTTGCAAAGGCACTGGCAAAATCCGTCAACCTGCCTTTTTCGCGTATTCAGTGTACGCCCGACCTTTTGCCGTCCGATGTTACGGGAAGTTCCATCTGGATTCCGGGCAAGCAGGAATTTGAGTTCCGTGCCGGTCCTGTAATGACTTCTATAGTTCTTGTAGACGAATTGAACCGTGCAACGCCGCGTACACAGTCCTCGCTTTTGGAGTGCATGGCGGAAGGGCAGGTGAGTGTTGACGGCAATCATTATTCGCTTGGAACACCGTTTTTTGTAATTGCAACGGAAAATCCCGTTGAATCTGAAGGAACGTTCCCTTTGCCGGAAGCGCAGAAAGACCGTTTTATGCTCACAGTGAGCATCGGCTATCCGTCTGTGGAAGACGAAATAAAAATCATTACAGGTCAGAATACTATGCAGCACCCTGTTGATTTAATCCAGCCGGTGGCTGAAAAGCAGGATGTTGTTGAATGTATGGAACAGGTTTTGTCGGTTCATGTGGACGAAGCGGTTCTTTCTTATTTAATTTCACTGTCAGCTGTAACACGACAGGATGAGCGTATTGCCGCCGGTGTTTCACCTCGCGGTTCAATCGCGTTGTACAAGGCCGGACAGGCTTATGCCGCCTTGAACGGACGAAACTTTGTTACGCCTGAAGACATAAAGCTGCTTGCCGAACCGGTCTTTCGCAAAAGGCTCATTCTTAAAAGCGATGCAATTCTGAAAGGCTACACGGAAGAAAGCATTATAAAGGAACTACTGCAAACAGTTCCTGTTCCGGCGTTTCGGGCGCATGTTTAAAAATGATAAAAACCGCTAAAGCCGTAAAAATCTTTACGGTAATATGTCTTTTGCTTTTTCTTTTTGTTCCGGTAAGGCTTGTGCAGTGCTTTGCGTTTGCATTTGTTCTTGCGGTTCTGCTTTCGTATTTTTATGCGCTTGTTCTGCTTAAAAATATTGATGTGGAAAAGAACCTGCTGGATTTAAAAGTTGCGGTTCAGGATTCGGTTGAAATTTCGTTTTCGGTATTGAATCACTCGTTTTTGCCGGTTCCGGTCTGCTATGCGGAAGACAAGCTTACGCTGTTTGTTTTTGGCGGAAAAAACCGTGTTATGTTCAGTATGCGGCCGCATGAACGTATTTTTTGCAGGTACAGGATAAGCGCAAAGGAACGCGGTTTGTATTCAATCGGACCTGTAAAAATCATCACATCTGACCCGCTCGGCTTGTTCTCAGTAGAAAAAGAAATTCCGGTTTTCGGCAAAATCTGTGTAAGACCTGCACGAATACGCCTTTTACCTGACACGGAACCCGGACACGCTCAGGGGGCTCTTAAAATTCTGAATGTGTGCTATGAGGACGTAACGCTGCGCAAAGGTACACGCAGCTACAGAAACGGCGATGAACTAAAGCGGATTAACTGGCGCAAAAGCGCAAAGTACGGTTCTCTGTACACGAATGAGTATGATGCCACATTTGAAGTGCCTTTCTTTGTTTTTCTTAACCTTTGTGAGGAAGATTATCCGCTTACCATGCGCCATTATAAAGGTGAGCGCGCTATCGAAATAGCTGCCGCCATTGTTGAATACACTCATTCCCTGCAACAGCCCTGCGGATTTGCCGCCGTTGGAACGGATTCTCCCTTTCTCATGCCCGCAAAGCGGCAGACGGACTGCATTCTGGACATTCTTTCGCTTATTAAGATGAAGCCGGGCAAGCTGGATTATGACCCTGTAGAATATTTTAAACACAAACTACCGTGCGAAACGTTGTTTTTTGTTGTTGATTCAAAGGCTGTGGAACTTTGCGCCGATTCTCCCTTGCCCTCGCATTCTTTGGAGCGCATACACGCTGAAAAACTTGGGAGGGCATTGTGAAAGACGATTTTGCGTTTGCGGTTACCAAGAATATTTTGCAGTGCATTTGCGCCGTGTTTTTTTCGTTTTCGGCACTTGCCCTTTTGAATGATGCTGCAGGAAACAGATTTGCAGGTGTGCTGCCGTGGTTTTTTGCGCTTCTTGTGCTGAATTCGGTTTTAATGTCTTTGCTCATAGCCCTGTTCCGGCGCGAAAGAACACAGGTGGCCGGCTTTGTGCGGCTTTTCATCATTTATGCGCTTGTGGTTTTGTGCGCAGGACGTGGTTTGGATTTTATCCTTAAGCAGAAAATCTTTTTTTTGCTTCTTATGCCTCTTTCTGTTTTGGAATTTGTGCTCATCTACTTTGTTTCGCTGTGCTTTGCGCATTACAAAAAAGTGTGCTTGCAGTGCGCTGATAAAAACGGTAAGGAACTTTCGGAAGATTTGTATGCGGATAATACGAATGTGGTGGATTATTCCCAGCAAAAAAAGAAAACGGTTGTGCTTTTAACGGTGTTTTTATGCCTGTTCTGTGCAGTTATGATTGTTTTAAAAATCGTGCTTAACGGCGCTTCGCTAGTCAGCCGCATCAGTATACTGCTTTATGCGGTTTGCTATGCCCTTTTTCTTATTATTTTTTCAGTTTTTGACAAAGAAATTTTTTATGTTTTTTTAGGCTTTAAGGACATTTTTTTACTGCGGCGCAAAAAGCTGTTCTTTGCAATACTGATTCTTGCTGTTGCTATTCTTTTGGCTTTTCCTGTTTCGTCTGACACATCGCTGTTCAGTTTTGGAACAGTTATCAGATTTGTGCAGCGACTGTTTTCCGGGCACAAAGCCGTTGTGGTGCATCCTGAGTATACGGATCAAAACTTGTGGGCTAATCCTTTTGAAGTTCAGGGCATTCCGCAGTTTGAGGACGGGGATACAGAGCTGCCTTTTTGGAACGTACTTTGGACTTTGTTTGAGTATTCGCTAATTGTACTGGTTATCTGCGGTTTTGCGGTTTTTATGTTCCGTCCTTTTTTTGAGAACAAATGGAAGATTTTTTGGCAGCAGGGAAAACTTAAAACCTTTTTTAATGATTTGTGGAATAATATAAAGCGTTTTTTTGCGGATTTGTTTACGCTGCAACAAAAACATTCTTCCGTTTACAGCAAAGTAGAAAAAAAAGACTTTTTGGATTCAATCGCCGAATTCTTAAAAAATACAAAAAAATCAGCAGAAAAAAAGCAGGAGCTTGACCGGCTTACAAAGGAATTCATGAGGATAATAGAAGCCGGTACTATAGCAGGTTTTACTTATACCAAAAATCTTGCTCCTCTTGAATATGCAAAAAAGCTGAACCTTGCCTGCGCGCAGGAAGCCGGAATCCTTTTTGAAAAATCCTTGTATTCAAACGAACTTTTAACAGCTGATGAAGAAAAACTTTTTATTCAAAAAGTCGCGGAAAGTGTAAGTGAAATACAAAAAAAAGTTGTTTTTTAGCACTCCTATGGTAAAATGATTATCACAGGAGTATTTTATGGCACAGTATGTAATGGCGCTTGATCAGGGAACAACTTCTTCGCGTGCGGTTCTTTACGACAAAAACGCGAATGTGTTGGCATCTTGCAGCAAAGAGTTTACGCAGTATTATCCGCATCCGGGCTGGGTAGAACATGATGCGGAAGAGTTGTTTGAATGTCAGCTTGAAGTAACAAAATCCGTAATAAAAAAAGCCGGCGTAAAGCCGGAAAATATTGCCGCCATTGGTATTACAAACCAGCGCGAGACCGTTGTTCTTTGGGACAAGGCTACCGGTATTCCTGTTTACAAGGCGGTTGTGTGGCAGTGCAGGCGCACGGCGGCTTTGTGTGATGAACTTAAGGCTAAAGGACTTGATGAGCAGATACGCAAAAAAACCGGACTCATTTTGGACGCGTATTTTTCGGGAACAAAGATAAAGTGGATTCTGGACGAAGTGCCCGGTTTGCGTGAGCGCGCAAAAAAAGGCGAAATACTTGCCGGTACTATTGATACATGGCTTATTTGGAAGTTGAGCGGCGGCAAAACCTTTGTTACCGATATGACTAATGCTTCAAGAACCATGCTTTTTAATATTTATACAAAAGAATGGGATGCGGATTTGCTCAAGCTTTTTGACATTCCGCGCTGTATGCTGCCTGAAGTTCATAATTCCAGCGAAGTATACTGCAATACGGACGAAGCAGTCTGCGGTTTTTCCGTGCCGCTCGCGTCCGCCGTCGGTGACCAGCAGTCGGCACTGTTCGGACAGGGCTGCTTTAACCGTGGCGAAGCAAAGAACACATACGGAACAGGCTGCTTTCTTTTGATGAACACCGGAAACAAGCCGATTGATTCAAAGAACCTGCTTACTACAATTGCGCTCGGTATGGACGGAAACGTTGATTATGCGCTTGAGGGCAGTGTTTTTATGGGTGGTGCCATTATAAAATGGCTGCGCGATGAACTTGGAATGATAAAAACCGCGCATGAGATAGATATTCTTGCGGAATCCGTGCCCGACGCCAACGGTGTGTTCCTTGTTCCCGCCTTTGTAGGACTCGGCGCACCATACTGGGATATGTATGCGCGCGGTACAATAACAGGACTCACCCGCGGTGTAAAACGGGAACATATCTGCCGTGCCGCGCTTGAAGCAATCGCGTTTCAGGTAAAAGACGTGCTTGACTGCATGGTAAAAGAATCCGGTATTCCGCTTGCATCCTTGCAGGTTGACGGCGGAGCGAGCGTAAGTAACGTAATGATGCAGTTCCAGGCTGATATTCTTGGTGTTAAGGTTGTCCGCCCGCAAAACGTAGAAACAACGGCACTCGGTGCCGCATTTTTGGCGGGGCTTGCAACCGGCTTTTGGAAAGACAAAAACGAAATACTAAAAATACGACAAACCGACAGATGCTTTGAACCGCAAATGGAAGCAGAAAAGAAAAGCAGTCTTTATGCCGGCTGGATGCGTGCGGTTGAACGTTCCCGCGGCTGGATAGAAGCGGAAAGAGGTGAGTAGTGATATACGATGTTGCCGTTGTAGGAGCAGGAATTGTCGGCTCTTCTATTGCAAGGGAACTTTCCCGTTATGATATTAAGATTTGCCTGATTGAAAAAGAAAACGACGTTTCGTGCGGAACATCAAAGGCAAATTCGGGCATTATACATGCGGGCTACGACCCTGAGCCCGGAACACTCATGGCAAAGTTCAACGTTGAAGGCTGCGCCATGTTTGAAAAACTGTCGCAGGAACTCCATTTTGATTACAAACGTGTTGGTTCGCTTGTCGTCGGTTTTTCGGAAGAAGACATGCAGCACGTTCAAAAGCTGTATGAGCGCGGCAAAAAGAACGGTGTGCCTGACTTGCGGATTCTTAGTCAGGACGAGCTCAGAAAGTTTGAACCGCAAATCGGCGAAGACGCGCTTGGCGCTTTGTATGCGCCGACAGCCGGAATCATAAGTCCGTATCAGGCAACCTGGGCAATAGCTGAGAACGCCGTTCAGAACGGTGTAAAGCTATTTTTGCAGGCTGAAGTACATTCAATAGAACAAAAAGACGGTTTGTTTTTGCTCAACACAGGTAAAGGCCTTATACAGTGCCGCTATCTTGTAAACGCCGCGGGTCTTTATTCCGACAGGGTAAGCGCGATGGCGGGCGGACGTTCATTTGCAATTAAACCGAAAAGCGGTGAATACTGCCTGTTGGACAGCAACTGCCGCAACCTTGCGAATCACGTTCTGTTTCAAACTCCTTCGGCAGCGGGCAAGGGCGTTCTTGTTACTCCTACCGTTGACGGAAATATTCTTATCGGTCCTTCCGCCGGCGACAATTCTTCCCGTGAAGACACCGCCACAACCAGGGAAGGGCAGGCGCTTATTCTTGAAAAAGGCAGCAAAACTATTCCTGGAATCCCTGTCCGTAACATCATCAATTCGTTCTGCGGCAACAGGGCGATTGCGTTCAACAAAGATGAAAACGGTGCTGTTACTGAACGAATAGGCGATTTTATTGTTGAGCAGGATGCTAAAGTAAAAAATCTTTTTCAGGCTGCAGGAATTGCTTCTCCCGGACTTACTGCCGCACCTGCAATTGCGGTTTATATGTGCGGACTCCTTAAAAAAGCCGGACTTGAGATGAAAGAAAACCGTGACTTTGTTCCTGTTCGCAAGGGAATAAAAAAGTTTTCTACCGCTTCCGCCGAAGACAAGTACCATTTAATAGAAGAAAATCCTCTTTACGGCAGAATTATATGCCGGTGCGAAATGATAACCGAGGCTGAAATTGTGGCGGCAACTCATTCCGTTATCGGTGCTACGGATCTTGACGGCGTAAAACGGAGAACCCGTTCCGGCATGGGACGCTGTCAGGGCGGTTTCTGCTCGCCGCGGATAACCGAGATTATCAGTCGTGAGCTTGGCATACCAATGACGGCAGTAACCAAAAACGGCGGCTATTCCTATATTCTTTGCGACAGAACGAGGGAGAACTGATGAGTGATTTTGTTTACGATATAGTTGTTTTGGGCGGTGGTCCTGCCGGACTTGCCGCGGCGGTTGCCGCAAAAAAGAAAGGCGTTGACCGTATTCTTATTCTTGAACGGGATACACGTCTTGGCGGAATCCTTTTGCAGTGTATTCACAACGGATTTGGTCTTCATCACTTTGGCGAAGAACTTACCGGTCCTGAATATGCGGGGCGTTTTGTAAAGGAAGTACAGGAACTTGGCATTGAGTACAAAACCGATACAATGGTTCTGGATATTGCTTCTGCCGGCAAAAAGCATGTAAGTGCTATAAACACAAAAGACGGCTTGATGGATATAGAAGCAAAAGCTGTTATTCTTGCTACAGGCTGCCGTGAGAGAACGCGCGGCGCCCTCGTTATTCCCGGTACAAGACCCGCCGGAATCTTTACCGCCGGCGCAGTTCAGCGTTTTGTAAACATAGACGGTTACCTTCCGGGGAAAAAAGCCGTAATCCTCGGTTCCGGCGACATAGGGCTTATTATGGCGCGCCGCCTTACGCTTGAAGGTGTTGAAGTAAAGCTGATATGCGAACTTATGCCGTTTTCTTCAGGCTTGACGCGCAACATAGTTCAGTGTGTTGAAAACTTTAATATTCCGCTCAAATTTTCGCATACAATAACAAACATTCACGGCAGACAACGTCTTGAAGGTGTTACTGTTTCAGCCGTCGACAAAAAGCGCAAGCCCATACCCGGCACTGAAGAGTTTGTGGAATGTGATATGCTCATTCTTTCAGTCGGGCTTATCCCTGAAAACGAGATTGCCACAGACTGCGGCGTTTTTATTGATTCAATAACGTCAGGTCCTGTTGTAAACGAAAAAATGCAGACTTCCGTTGAAGGAATCTTTGCATGCGGCAACACGGTTCATGTTCACGACCTTGTTGATTTTGTTACGGCGGAAAGCATCCGTGCCGGAAACAGCGCTGCGGAATATGTACAGGGAAAGGTTGTAAAACAGCCCAAACGCGTGATTGTCCGCCCCGGCAACCGCGTGCGCTATACAGTGCCGCAGTACATAGATTCGGACAAAACGGACAGCCCTGTTTCAATCATGTTCCGTTCGACCGATGTTTACCGCAATGTGCAGATAACCGCATACAGCAACAACAGCATAATTAAGTCCGTAAAAAAACGGATTGTCCGTCCCGGCGAAATGCAGGTGTTTGAACTCGCGCCGGAACAGGTTGCAAAGCTTACATCAGAGATTACCGTTTCCATAGAGATTCCTGAGGAGGATATTGACTGATGATTTTAAAAGAAAATATGACGTGCATTATTTGTCCTATGGGCTGCTCAATGGAAGTTACGATTGAGGAAGAAAACGGCGCAAAAAAAGTTGTTTCCGTTGCGGGTAACGGCTGCCCGCGCGGTCCTGTGTATGCGGGAAAAGAGATACAGAATCCTGCGCGTACGCTTACAACTACGATTGCGGTAACAGGCGGCGATCTTAAGCTTGTCCCTGTAAAAACACTGGGTGAAGTTCCTGTCAGAATGTTGATGCCGTGCATGGAAGTGATAAAAAGGGCAAAGTGTGAGGCACCGGTTGAAACCGGGCAGATAATCGTCCGCGATATTCTTGGAACAGGTGTGGATGTTGTTGCCTGTGCGGATGTGGCACGTAAATATTGACATTTTTGCTGATATTTTGTAGTGTTTTAGAACGCTTACGGTAAAACGAAAGGAGGTGATTACAAAGAATGGCTCGTATTATAGTTGACGATTCCGAAAACCTCGAGAAAGCAATTAAACGCTTTAAGAGAATGGTTGAAAAGGAAGGCATTATCCGCGAATACAAAAAGCGCGAATTTTACGAAAAACCTTCAACAATTCAAAACCGCAAGAATAAGACAATTCAGCGCAAGTTGATGAAGAAAACCAGAAAATCAAAGGACTCAAAAGGTTCTTACTAATACTTGGTTTTACAAAAAAGGACTGCAAAAGTGCAGCCCTTTTTTTATTGTTCAAAGCTTAAAAGACAGGAGTTTCCTCCGCCTCACCGTTTACGACAAGCTGTTTTTTAATTTTTTCACCGCTTCTGTTAAAAAGCGGTTTGAGTTCCATCTTGTCGGCTACAATAGTAATCTTTGAGTGCTTGCTGCCGTCAGTTCCCGTCCAGCGGCCCTGCTTAAGTCTTCCGCTTACCCGCACACCTCTGCCTTTGGGGCAGTTCTGCGAAGCGACAATCGCCATTTTTCCCCAAACTTCTACATCAAAATACGAAACTTCTTTTTCAAAGTTTTCGCCGATTTTGTAGTAGCGGTCTGTTGCAACAGAAAGATTGCATACGGGGGTTCCTTTTGGTGTTTCCCGCAGTTCCGGTTCTCTTACGCAGTTTCCTTCAAGAATCATTACGTTCAGATTATTCATTTTTCCCTTCTTTTCCGCGGTTTTATGCCGCGGAGCATAGTGTTTTTTGTGTTTCCAAAAACTGGAAACATTTTTTAATACGCGTACACTGTATATATAGTTTTAAAATTGTAATTCTGTACGTTTTTGAAAAAAAAATAAAAATTTTTTCAAAACTTTGACATGTTCTGCTGTAAACAATATAATGAGGGCATGAGCAGAAAACTTAAAAACATTTTGGTAACCGGCGGCGCCGGATTTATTGGTACGAATTTTATTTATTATTTGTTTAGAAAAACTGATTTTTCAGGCAGAATAATCAATGTGGACCTGCTGACCTATGCGGGAAACCTTGAAAATCTTGAAGCTGTAGAAGCGGAATATGGTGTTGGCGGCGCGGAAGGAAAAGCCGGACGCTACGTTTTTGAACATGCTGATATTTGCGATGCCAAGCGGATGGAAAAAATCATGCGCCAGTACGACATAGATACTGTTGTTCATTTTGCCGCCGAGAGCCATGTTGACCGATGCATTTTGTGGCCTGAAGCTTTTGTAAAAACAAACGTAACGGGTACATTCATTCTTCTTGAAGCTGCGCGTAACGCTTGGAAAACTGATGACGGCTCAATCAGACAAGATGTGCTTTTCCATCATATAAGCACTGACGAAGTATACGGTTCTTTGGGTAAAGAAGGTTATTTCAAGGAAACAACGCCTTATTCACCACGCAGTCCTTATTCGGCAAGCAAGGCATCAAGCGACCATCTTGTAATGGCTTATCATCACACATATGGTCTGCCTGTTACTCTTTCAAACTGCTCAAACAACTACGGACCGTTTCAGTTCCCCGAAAAGCTTATTCCGCTTATGATTTTGAATATGCAGCAGGAAAAACCGCTCCCTGTTTACGGTGACGGAAAGTTTATCCGCGACTGGCTTTATGTTGAAGATCACAACAGCGCGGTATGGATGATTATGAACAAAGGCAGAACCGGCGAAAAATACAACATCGGCGGTGAAAACGAATGGGAAAACATCCGCCTGCTCGAAAAATTGATTGAAATTGTTGCTTTACAAACAGGAAAATCCGTTGATTCTCTTAAAAAGCTTATAACCTATGTAAAAGACAGACCCGGACACGACAGACGCTATGCAATTGACTGTTCCAAGCTTAAAAGCGAGCTTGGCTGGAAGCAGGCACATACATTTGAAGAAGGTTTGCAGAACACCGTTGAGTGGTACTTGAGCCACAATGACTGGATTTCGCACATCCGCAACGGTGAGTACACCAAGTGGCTTGAGAACAACTACCAGAACAGGTAGTTAACGTTGCGAGTTTGCCTCGCAACGACGGGCGGAATCGGATTATTTTGCTCTTACAAGGTGAACGGCAAAGCCGCCGATTTCCTTATCAAGGTAAGCAAATGTAATTCTGTTTTTTTCCTTCTTGATTGTTTCTTCTACAGCGTTAAAACCAAACTGCTTTAAATAAAACAAAGCCCTTTCCACATTCCAGCATTTTAACGCAATATGACCGCAGGTACCTCTGCCGGGCTTTTTCATAACTTCTATTACGGAATCATTGAATATTGAAGCAGTACCCTGTTTTGGCGCAAAACCGAACAGTTCAAAAAGTTTGGATATATTCTGTGCGTCTTCTTCGTTTTTGGCATTTATACCGATATGCGCAGGCGCAAAACCGTGCAATGCGGTAACCGCCTCACGGCAAAGACGTGTTATTTCTTCCCAGTTTTCAGATTCTATCAAATCGGATTTTACCATCCAGCTGCCGCCGATGGCGTGAACATTGGCACATTTGGCATAATCCGCAAGGTTTTGCAAGTTTATTCCGCCTGTGGGCATAAACGAAACTTGCGGGAATGGTCCAGCAAGAGCCGAGAGCATACCTACACCGCCAGACTGTTCGGCAGGAAAGAACTTGAGTACTGACAATCCTTTTTCGAGACCGGCTTCAACACCGCTCGGATTGTTCACACCAGGAACAACCGGCATATCGTTTTCAAGACACCAGTCCACAACTTTGGGATTAAATCCGGGTGAAACGATGAACTTTGCGCCGGCTTTCTTTGCTTTTTGGGCATAGTCAACGTTTATAACCGTTCCTGCGCCCACAAGCATCTGCGGAAAAGCTGTTGTAACCGCTCTTATGGCATCGACGGCGGCATCCGTTCTGAATGTTACTTCCGCGCACGGGAGTCCGCCTGCAACAAGAGCCGAGGCAAGTTTTTCGGCCTTTGAGGCATCTTCTATCTTTACAACGGGAACAAGCCCGATTAAGCCAAGTTTTTCCAGTATCTCACTCATACCATTCTCCACATTCAACGCATTTTAAAATGGCATATAAAGTTTGTCAACAAACGGCAAGGGCGTGTTTTGTTGACAAACCAATCCGGCGGTAATAAAATCTGAATATCACGGCTTAGGGAGTGTAAATATGGACAAAATCGTAACATTCGGCGAAATAATGCTCAGGCTTAAAAGCCCCGAAAGAGAGCGCTTTTTTCAGTCTCCGTTGCTGGAAGCAACATTTGGAGGCGGCGAGGCGAATGTGGCGGTTTCACTTTCAATCCTCGGCAAGCAGAGCGCCTTTGTAACGGCACTGCCCGATAATCCTATAGCCGATGGCGCGGTTCAATCCCTGCAAAAATACGGAGTGGATGTTTCCT
>DBWK01000059.1:42280-42564 GCA_002308875.1 Treponema sp. UBA1240 | reverse complement strand
GCAAACTGGTTCCATATAACAGGCATAACTCCGGCCCTTTCGCAGTGTGCGGCCGACACTGCCGAAAGCGCTGTTATGGAAGCAAAAAAAGCGGGCTGCAAAGTTTCGATAGACTTGAACTACCGAAAAAAGCTTTGGAAGTACGGAAAAACCGCACCGCAGGTTATGCGCGAGCTTGTAAAATATGCGGATGTGGTTATTGCCAACGAAGAAGACATACAAAAATCACTCGGAATAGAAGCCGATGTTGATGTTACAAAAGGCTCACTGAATACTGAATCATA
>DBWK01000059.1:35019-42218 GCA_002308875.1 Treponema sp. UBA1240 | reverse complement strand
GAATCACATTCAGCCGACTACAACGGCTGGTCAGCGGCTCTTTTGGGCAGAAGCGGATTTTACCATTCCAAAAAATACGAAATTACAAACATAGTTGACCGTGTTGGCGGCGGTGACAGTTTTTCGGCAGGGCTCATATTCGGATTGCTTGAATATCCTGACGATGAAGCTTATGCGCTTGAATTTGCGACAGCCGCATCCTGTCTCAAGCACTCAATTCCCGGCGACTTTAATCTGACAAAGCGGAGCGAGGTGGAAAACCTTTGCAAAGGCGACGGTTCCGGCCGTGTTCAACGTTAATTGTTAGTACGTGACACAACGTGCCGAAGCATATCGCCGGTTTGCTTAGTAGCTTTCTACACTGATTCTGCCTTTAGTTCATCCTGTTTGTTGGAACAATACCGGCGCTTTTAAGAAAAGTTTCAGCCTGTGTTTTGTAATAATTTGAGCGTTCTTCTTCACTCATATTTTTTGTATGTTCATAGTTATATTCACGGACTTTGTGAATGTCGTCTACTGTAAAATTATCGCTTATTTCAAGTTTGGTCATCATCTTCCTCCTGAAACATCATTTCCGGTGAAACAATATCTACAGGTTTGTATCCCTGCAAAGTTGTAATGGCACGAATGCCGTTTATAGTTTTTACATTTACAAGATGCTTAAAGTTCCAAGAAACAATATAATTGCATTCATTCAAAACTGCAAGTGCAATATGATAGCAGTCATCATGGCTTTTTTCAGGAAGTATTCCGAGACTTATAATCTTTTGAGAAAGTGTTTCAACTTCTGTATTTTTTTCAAGAAGGGTAAAATTGATTTCGGTAATTTTCTGCTTCATGAATGATAACTTTGGTTCATGACACTTATTCAACTCTGCCATGGCAATTTCTGATAAATAAACCTTTACATTTTTACGTTTTTTTAGTTTATTCCAAAACCGGATAGTAATTTCAGTTTTTTCAGGAGAATCTTCCTGCTGTAAATAACTGATTATTGATGTATCAAGATAGATTTTTTCGACTGTTTTCATTGTGAACTCCTTTTTAAAGTCTCACAATATGTATAGGTTTAAATATTTGTTTTTGTACGTTTTGCGAAAAAATGATGTATTATAATTCCGCTTGTCTCATCTAAATCTTTTCCTATATACTTGAGCTATGGAAAATAAAGAACTTCAAGATAAAATCGAAGATTTGAAAAAAAAGAAGCAGGGTTATGACCGCAACAGGACTATTTGTGTATTTGTAATAGCAATCATCATTTATTATATTTATCAGTCTTATAAAACAGACACGATGCAATTGTGGTTTTTGCTGATTATGGGGCTTATTATACTTGCTAGTGTGCTGATTTTAATTTATGACTGCTTTCAGGTAAAATCAATAAGCAATGAGCTGAATCCGCTTGAGCAGGAATTCGTCAAGATGCTCGAAGCAGACAACAGCGACAATGATGCTGAAAATAAAGTTTAACAGTATTTTAGAGTTTGGGAATTTGAATCTTGTCGCCGGGAGTTATGTTGTTCTCGGCAAACCAGCCCTGAGGAACTTCAAGCGCATAACGTACTGAAACGGTGCTGTTTATTGCTTCAAGGCTGAAAGGCTTCATATTAAAGATGTCGCGGATTGTTCCCGTGGAATCGATGTATGCGATGGAAAGCGGGGTGGGTGTGTTTTTCATCCAAAAACTTGCGCGCTGGTCATATTGAAAAACAAAAAGCATACCTGTTCCGGCAGGAATCTTTTTGCGTTCCATGTAGCCGTGTGCCTGTTCTTCCGGTGTAAGCGCAAGTTCAACGGAAAGTGTTTCCGTTGTACCGTCATTGCGGACAAGCACAAGCTCTGTTTTTTTCATCTGTTCAGAACAGCCGCAGAATATAAGAACGAAAAACAGCAGAAACCAAAAAGATGTACGCAGTATCAGAGTTTTCATAGACTGTCCAAAAATCCCTGACGTGTAACTTCTTCCTTGTTCTTTTCGATTCCGGCTTTGTCCTGAATTTCCTTAAACACTTTGGTGTCTATGTATTTGATGGTAAGCGGACGTTCCAGACACAGTGTTATGCTGTCGTCTTTCCAAACAACCTTGTCGGGACTGAGGCTTGTGGGTTCACCGTATTTTTCGTTAAGTGTCTTGAACATTGAATAAAAATCAACACGATCTTCATCAAGTTTGAAAATCATCGTGTAAAGTTTGTCTTCGTAGAACTGGAACCAGCTGCGGTCCAAAAAAGAAAGCCCTGATGTTTCAATGAGAACACGGTTGGGTGAGGGCAAAAGCGAAACATCGCGTTCTCCTCTGTAACCAAAAATACTGTCGTTTGCAAGTGCTTTTTTTACATCGTCAATGTTCATGCCCAGCTGCATTGTGCGGTATTTACGCGGAAGCGGCTGAATTTCTTTGTTTTGGGGCTTTTTGCCGTTACCGCCTATTGTAATGGAAACAGAAGCCTGGTCTTCCTGAATGTCGACTTCGGCTGTAATTTCTGCAAACAATGCCTGTGAGATTAATAACAAAAAAATAAGCACAAAAAATATACGGGTTTTCATATATTGTTTATCGGTAAAAAGATTGCACATTTATATAGTCCGTTCATTAAATATAGATTGGAAACAGATTAAAAAATGCCTTTATTTTGCCGTCTTTTGTTTTCTGTAATAGGTAGCGAGTTTAATTATTTCTTCGCAGTTCTTTATAAAAATCTTGTTGTGCGAAATTTTAAGGCGCTGGTCTTTTTCAAAAAGATTGAGCAGAGAAGCCTGTTCTTCCGGCGGAATTGCGCACATATTAGCGATTTCATGGAATGCCAGATCGATTTCGTGTGAAACCTGAACGCCCGGATTAATCGGGATTCGTGCCTTTTCAATCTGCAGGGCTATCATATCAATAATCTTTCCCTGCGGATCCTGGATGCGTGTATTGCTTACCTGTCTGTACATTGACCACAGGCGGTCTGCAAGGGTTGTTGTGAGTCTTGCTATCATCTGTGCCTGCGTGGAAACCATCTGATCAAAGTTCTTGCGGTTGATTACCATCAGTTTGCAGTCTTCGTGCGCAATTGCACAGGCGGAACGCGGTAGGTTTTCCAAAAGAGCCATCTCGCCGAAAAAGTCTCCTTTTTTGAGAACGGCAAGAACAACTTCTTTGTTGTTTACGATTTTTGTTATTTTTACCTGACCTTCCTGAATAATGAACATGTCCTGTCCGGGCTGGCTTTCGGCAAAAACCATTGTTCCCATCGGGTATGTGCGTATCATTTCTTCTTTTGGTTCAAGATAAACGGCTTTTGATTTTGGCTGCAAAAGTACGAATCTTTGTTTTGCGAGTGCCGCCTTGTCGCCCTGCGGTGCAGTCTTAAGGTAGTGATAGTATGCGTAAACGGCTGCATCTATATTGTGGTCGCGGTCGTAGAATACGGCAACGTTAAAAAGCTGTTCCGATGAAACAACAGAGGTTGACTGCAGTGCCATTTCCATAAGCACTTCGTTCATTTCGCGCATTCGGGCGGCAAAAACTCTGATTATTTTAAGCGCAACGGCGGTGTTTTTTGCGATAAGATCAGGATACTGGTCTTTTCTTACTGAGATTGCGACTAAATCCGTAAGAGCTACGACGGATTCAATCTGGTTATGGTTAGACATACACGGAATAACTCCGACAAAGTCTCCGGGACCGAGTATGTTGTTCTTAGGATTGTTTGAAGAAGAAAAATCCAGTTCTCTGATTACCTGAGCCTGTCCGTTCTGAATTATATAAAAACGGTCTGATTCCGGCTTGCCTTCAACCAGTATGTATGAACCTCTTCTGAAATTAACAAATGATAACTGTAGCAAGAATTCTTCCCCTCTTAATAACCTATTAAGTATGAAGTCAAAACTATGATTTGTCAATAATAATTTGAAAATAACGTGATTGCTCCGGCAGGTATAAGTACCTCGCCGCGCTCGCAAAGACGAATGTTTTTTTAAGATAAAAATAGACTAAATGCGGTTTTTGTAGGATAATTACTCTATGAAACTTTTTAAAATTTGTTTTTTTGTTTTTATTTGTGTTGTGCTTCTTAATAGTTGTAAAAAAGAAGAAGAACTTGACCTTTCTGAAATTGAACGGCAGCTCGCAGAAAACGAGTTTGAACTTATAAGCAAAACCACAAGCAAACCGTGGAAGGGCGAAAAATTTATTGACGGCAAACTCGGCGGAATCTGGAACGATTCGATCATCAACGATCCCAAAACATTCAATCAGCTCATAGCCGAACGTGACGGCACCAGCAACGGAATAATAGAACAAACTCTGGATTATCTTTCTGACTACAATACATTTACGCGCGAATGGGAACCTCACGCCGCCTTTTGCGAAATAGAAACCGACCCTGCAAAGAACACGCTCACAGCGCATTTTACAATAAGAGACGGTCTTTTTTGGACTTATCCCGACAACGACAAAAAAATACCGGTTACATCCGACGATTTTGTATTCTGGTACAACGAAATTGCGGGTGATCCTGAGTTCGCTTCCAGCGGATACTCCGGCCAGTGGGTTACTCTTGAAAATGGCGAAGAAGCGCACATTGACTGCATAAAAATAGACGACAAGCATTTTGACTTTGTTTTTCCGCGGATTGTTTCGGACCCGCTGCTCGCAACGAACATGAACCTGTGTCCGTCGTTCATTTACAAACCTGCAAAGGAAAAAGGCGGAGTTGAAGGTGTAAAAAATCTTTTCAGCATTAATTGTGATCCAAAAACAATTCCCTCATGCGGAAAATGGTACATTACCGATTATGTTCCCGCCCAGAGGCTCGTTTTTACCCGCAACCCCAATTATTGGGAAAAAGACGAAAAAGGCGTTTCAATCCCTTATTACGAAAAAATGGTTTACCAGATTATAGGCGACCAAAACACGGATTATCTTTTATTCACACAGGGAAAGACCGAAGCCTACGTGCCGCGTCCTGAAGAATACAACGATGTTGTAAACAATCAGGGCAGCGATTACACTGTTTTTAACGCGGAAGGTTCAATGGGTTCTTCCATGTGGATTTTTAACCAGAATCCGGTAAACAGCGACCAGCCTTTTTATGACTGGTTTACAAAAAAGGAAGTACGGCAGGCAATGAGCTGCCTTTTGAACCGCGACAGAATAATTACCCAGACTTACCGTGGACTGGCACAGCCCAAATACGACTTTTTTCCTGAAGTTAATCCTTTTTACAATCCTGATATAACTCTCCAATACAAATACGATGTTAAAAAGGCGGAACAACTGCTGAAAAGCGCCGGATTTACAAAAAAAGACGGTGTTTTTTATGACGAAAAGGGAAACAAGCTTGAATTTGACCTGATGATTGCGGCCTCAAACACCGTTGTAAATGATATTGCGCAGATTATTGCGGATGAGTGCTCCAGAGCCGGTGTAACAGTAAACATACGCCAGACTGATTTTCAGAAGATTGTGGAAATGCTTACTTCCACATACGACTGGCAGAGTGTAATAATCGGGTTGGGAACAAATCTGTTCCCGTCACAGGGTAGCAACGTATGGCCGAGCGACGGAAACCTGCACGCATGGTATCCTCTGCAGGAAAAACCTGCAACCGAGTGGGAAGCACGTATTGACGAGCTTTACAACGAAGGCTGTTACACAAACGACCATGATGCGGCAAAACCCATTTGGGACGAGTATCAGCGGATTCTGTTGGAACAATGTCCTGTTATTTATCTTGTAAGGTCACGAAACTTTTTTGCAATAAGAAACAAGTGGGATCTTTCCAATGTCTATTACGACAACAGGAACAGTGCAATGACGGATCACGTTTTTATAAAAGAATAATGGTATGAAGCTGAAACAACTTTTTTATGCGGTAAAAGAAACGGTCTCCGCTCCATGGAAAGCGTTCCGGCACAAAGCGCCGCTTACTTCTTTCATAACAGGCAGACTTATAACAATGATTGTTCTGCTGTTTTTGCTCGGTCTTGCTCTTTTTGGGCTGATGGCTCTTGCCCCCGGCGACATTGTTGACCAGATGATGACACAGCAGATTTTTTCAGGTACTGAAGCAGGCGGCAAAGGCGGAGCTTCGGCGGCAACCAGCGCCGGTAAAGACAGCCAGTTTTCGCAGAATCAGATTGAACAGCTGCGTTCCGAATTCGGGCTTGATCAGCCGTTTTACGTTCAATACTTCAAGTGGCTCAACAGGGTTCTTGTTCATCACGATTTGGGAACAAGCCTTATTTCCAGAGCACCGGTAAGTTTTTTGATAAAAAGCCGTCTTTGGAATTCGATTCTGCTCAACCTGATTTCGCTGGTATTCATAACGCTGTTCTCGTTTTTGCTTGGTATTTACTTTTCAAGCAAGGCAGGAACAAAAACGGATACTGCCGCCACATTCTTTGCTCTGTTTTTTCATGCGTTTCCAGGAATTCTGCTGCTGATTCTTTTGCAGCTGTTCGCTTCAGTAACAGGGCTTTTTCCTGTAACGGCCTATCCTGACTTTGTTTTTCGCGAAGCACCGCAAAAGTTCGTATTCAGCTACATGCACCACATTTTTCTGCCACTTTTGGCATCGTTTCTCGGAGGTGTGGGCGGTACTATGCGCATGATTCGCGCCACGATGCTTGACCAGATGGGAATGCCGTATATTTTTGCGCTGCGTTCGCGCGGAATAAGCGAAAAACGCGTTTATCTGAATCACGCTTTCCGCAACACACTCAATCCGTACATAACAGGAAGCGCAAACCTGCTTGCAAGCCTTTTCAGCGGCTCTCTGGTTCTTGAGATTATCTTTGCCTACCCCGGTATAGGGCGGCTTATGTATGAGGCTGTTCTACAGGAAGACATAAACCTTGTACTTGCGAACAGTATGTTTATTTCGGCACTGGTTCTGGTTGGAATGGTAATCAGCGATATTCTGCTTGCAATCGCGGATCCGCGAATCAGGTATGCGTAAAAAGGTAAACAGGAATAGACTATGAAACAGTTTTTTGACTTTTTAAAAACAAAACCTTTAGCATACATATCCGTAATCATTCTTGTAATTTTGTACTTCAATATGATTCTTGCCGAATTTGTAGCGCCTTATCCCGCAACTTTTACATACGAAAACAACACTTACCATCCTGCAAACATACAGTTGACGGCTTCCGGCTTAAAAGTGCGCGAATACCGCGTTCTTAACAAAACAAACTGGAAATATGCA
>DBWK01000059.1:5931-34864 GCA_002308875.1 Treponema sp. UBA1240 | reverse complement strand
ATTTCGCTCACAATCGGTTTTGTGGCAACGCTTATCTCGTTTGTGCTGGCGGTTCTTTTCGGCGGAATTTCGGGTTATTTCGGCGGAACAACAGACTGGACAATAATGCGTATTTCCGAGTTTTTTATGCTTATACCGAGCCTGTATTTTATTCTGTTTTTGCGTTCGCTCCTGAATACCAAAATGGACAGCGGTACTTCGTACATGATTATAACGCTTATTCTTTCGCTTGTAGGCTGGCCGGGCTGCGCGCGTACAATCCGCGGTCTGGTTCATTCCATAAAGAGGGAAGAATTCATTATGAACGCAGAGCTTGAAGGTGTTCCGCCGGTAATCGTAATATTCCGGCACATCATTCCGCAAACGGCAAGTCTTTTGATTGTAAGCACCGCGTTAAGCGTTCCGGGTTTTATTATGAGCGAAACAACTCTTTCGTACCTCGGTCTTGGTATCAGCGACCCTGCCGTAAGCTGGGGTTCGCTCATAAACCGCGACATTTCAACACTGTCAAATCTGCGCAGTTTTCCGTGGCTTTTGTGGCCGGTACTCATGCTGCTGCTTGTAACACTTGCGTTCAACTTTCTCGGTGATGCGCTGCGCGATTTTTATGATCCGTACAATGCAATTTTCAAGCGTAGAAAAATAGGTAAGAAAGCTGTGGAACAAACCATTCCGCCAAAAACTGAACCACAGATTGATGAAGACCCGAATACTCTGCTTTCAGTACAGAATTTGAGCGTAACGTTTCAGATTCTGCGGGGAACACACTGGATTCCGGTATATGCTGCCCGTAACGTTAGTTTTTCGCTGAAACGCGGTGAAATTCTGGGGCTTGTAGGTGAATCCGGAAGCGGTAAATCCGTTTCTACAACTGCAATTCCGGGATTGCTGCCCGCGAATGCAACTGTTTCGGGCAGAATTCTGTACGACGGCAAAGATTTGCTGCAATTACCGCAAAACGAGCTTAGAGCCTACCGTGGCAAGAAAATCGCACCTATTTTTCAGGAACCGGGCAGGTCGTTTGACCCTCTGCAGAATATCGGAAACGTTTTTATGGAAACTTTCAAGGTTTTTGCCCCCGAAATAACAAAAGCTGAATCTGACAAACACGCTGTAGAACTATTAACAGAAGTAGGTCTTCCCGACCCTGAAGGACGGCTCAAAGCTTATCCGCACCAGTTCAGCGGCGGGCAGCTGCAGAGAATCGGTATTGCACTTGCCCTTGCGCAGAACTGCGAGCTTTTGATTGCGGATGAACCGACAACCGCACTCGATGTAACAATTCAGGCGCAGATTGTATCGCTTCTCCTTAAACTAAAGGAAGAACGCAAACTTTCCATCATCTTTATAAGCCACAACATAAATCTTGTGGCGCAAATCTCGGACAGAATCGCTGTTATGTACGGCGGCAAAATAATGGAAGAAGGCCCTTCCGGGCAGATAATGAATCATCCGCTTCACCCGTACACACAGGCTCTTGTAAATGCAATGCCGGAGTTCGGCAGTCATTGTTCCGAAACACAGATGATTTCCATTCCCGGACGTGTTACGGATCCGGCAAACCCTGAACCGGGATGTCCGTTTTATCCGCGATGCGCTTATTCCATGGATGAATGCCAAAAACCGGACACACAGTGTCACAAAGTTCTCGAAGCTGAACAAAGGAAACTGAAATGAACATAATAGAAGTCCAGAATATTTCAAAACAGTTTAACCTTGAAGCTGGTTTTTTCGCAAAAAACAAAAACAAAGTTTACGCGGTGAACAACGTGTCTTTTGCCGTAAAAAAAGGTTCAACTTACGGAATCGTAGGTGAATCCGGCTGCGGCAAAACAACTACGGCGCGCATGATTATACAGATGTACCGACAGACCGAAGGAAGCGTTATTTATACTGACAAGGCCGGAATACAGCATAAAGTTGAAGATTTCAGCAAAAAAGATTTGCGCGGTTACCGCGAAAAGGTAAAGTACATTTTTCAGGATCCCGCCCGCTCGCTTAATCCGCGTATGAGTGTTTTTGACGTTATGACTGCCGGTTTGCGTTATTCATCACTGTGGAAAGACAAAAAAACTGCCCGCGAATGCGCTGAAAGCATCATTCAGGAAGCAGGCCTTTCACCGGAAGATTTGAACCGCCGCCCCGCGGAGTTTTCGGGCGGACAGCGGCAGCGCATTTCAATTGCACGCGGGCTTATAATGAACCCTGAACTTTTAATATGCGATGAAGTTGTTTCCGCGCTTGATGTAAGTATTCAGGGACAGATTATAAACCTTTTGAGCGACTTAAAGCAAAAGCACAACCTGAGCTACATATTCATCACGCACGATTTGAAAATTGCCTGTTATTTCTGCGACGTAATAGGCGTTATGTACCGCGGATTTTTGGTTGAAGAAGCGCCTGCAAAAGACTTGTACAAAACCGCCGTGCATCCTTACACAAAGCTGCTTTTTGCGGGCGCAAAAGGCGAGCTTACGAACTCAAATACCGAAGTAAAGTCTACTCTTTCAGCGGAACAGTGCTGCCCGTTTGCATACCGCTGCCCCAGGGCAACCCAAAAGTGCCTGGAACAGATACCGGAATTTGTAAACCTGTCGGACAATCACAAGATCCGCTGCTGGAACATTTAGTCGTTGCGAGCGTGTGAAGCAGTCTAGTATGCTGCTTTGAAAATCTTGAGCATTTCATCGTATCCGAGCGGTTTGTATCCGGCAAGAACACGTTTTTTGCCACGGCTGCAGCGCAAGGCAAGTTCTGGTATGTCTTCTTTTTTAACGGAAAGTTCCCTGAGGCTTACAGGCATACCAATTGATTTGTAATAGTCTTCCTGCGTTGAAATGGCTTTTTCAATCGTTTTTTCGGGGTGCTCAAAATCTATGTCCACATTCCAAACACGTTCCGAGTATTGCAGCCACCTGTTGATGTTTGCCGGATACACAAAGCGCGCCCAGCTGCACCACAACGCGGCAAGTCCCGCGCCATGCGCTACCTGCGGATACATTCCCGACACTTCGTGTTCAAACTGATGAACCGTAAGCTGAAATTCCCTGCCGCACTGTGTAAGTCCGTTGTGAGCGAGTGATGATGCCCACATCATATTGGCACGTGCAACGTAATCATTCGGGTTTGCGAGACAATCTTTGCCGGCTTTTATTGTGCTCTTTATTACGGCTTCTGCAATTGTGTCCGTTAAATACGTGTCTTCGCCCGGCATAAAATAGCGTTCTATGGTATGCATTGCAATATCAACCGCACCGCAGGCAGTTTGGTACGCATTAACCGAATAGGTCAGTTCCGGGTTCTCTATGGCAAAGTCCATTCTGTTACAAGGACTGCCGTAACCGTATTTTTCTTTTGTGTCGGGGTTTGAAATTACACAGGAATTAGACATTTCAGAACCTGCTGCGGCAAGTGTAAGTACGGCGCCTTTTTTTAACGTTTTTTGGGGCGAACACTTTCCGAGTGAAAAATCCCAAACATCAACATCGGGATTGGCAACGCCGTTTGCAATATCTTTTGACGAATCAAGAACGGAACCGCCGCCTACGGCAAGAATAAAATCTACGCCTTCTTTTTTACACAAGTCAATTCCTTTGCGTACAAGAGGAAGTTCAGGATTGGGTACAACACCGCCAAGTTCAACAAAGCTGATGTTTTCCTGTTTGAGGCTGTTCCTTATCCGGTCCAAAAGTCCGCTTTTTTCGGCGGAGTGTCCGCCGTAGTGAATCAGAACCTTTTTAACGTTAAAAGCAGCAATAAGTTTTCCGACCTTAAGTTCTTCGTCTTTTCCAAAGTATACCTTTGTGGGTGTATCATAAACAAAATTATTCATAACAAAATCTCCGTTTTCTACTTTAATATTGGAATTATAAAGTATAAAAACGGATTCTGCAAATAGGATTCCCGGTCTTTACAAACACATTCATTAAATGTAGAATTCCGCAATGACACACTTCTGTTTTATACGACATGGCGAGGCCGACTACAGCGAAGCCGAGACAAAGATATATCAGGGTTGGGGCTTGTGCATGGTGCCGCTTACTGACAAAGGCGTTTTACAGCTTAAAAACGCGGCAAAAGACAAACGCCTTAAAGACTCCCAGCTCATCATTACCTCGCCGTTCGGCAGAGCAATGCATTCCGCCGCAATCCTTTCCAAAGAACTGAATATTGATATAAAAGTTGAAACAGACCTGCACGAGTGGGTTGTTGATATGGATTATAAATGGCTCACAAAAGAAGAAGCAAACAACAGACGCAGACTGATGGACGAAACACATGGCAAAGAAAATGACATTCCGTTTGAATCGGCGGCACACATAAAAGAGCGCGTGAACGGAGTTCTTCGCAAATATTCGGATTATTCAAAAGTTATTGTGGTTTGCCACGGAATTCTTATGCAGTACTTTTTGGGAATTCCACATCCAACGAATGCACAGATTGAAGAATATATTATGGAAGAAAAATGATAAAAAACATTGTTTTTGATATAGGTGGAGTTCTTGTTGATTTTCATCCTATAAAAACCCTTATGGATATGGGACTCTCGCAGGAACAGGCGGAAGAACTGAACCAAAAAGCTTTTGCTCCGATATGGGATGAGCTGGACAGGGGCGTGATGAACCGGGAAGATGTTTTTGCTCAAATGATTAAAAACACTCCGGTCAATATGAAAAAAACTGCGGAACAATTCCTTACAAACGAAATATTCAAAACAGTTACATCCCGCCAATATTCGGCAGACTGGCTCAAGAATCTGAAAAAAAACGGCTACAAAATCTATCTTTTAACAAACTATCCGGATTTTATGTTCGAGTATCACTGGAAAAACACGTTCTCATTCTCGGATTCGGTTGACGGTAAAATAGTTTCAGGCATCGAAAAAGTGATGAAACCGGATCACCGGATTTACGAACGCCTGCTTGAAGAGTACGGGCTTGTTCCCTCGGAGAGTCTGTTCATCGACGACAGGGAAGAAAACGTAACCGCCGCACAACAAACAGGTATTAGCGCAATTCGCTTTACTGCTTACGAAGAAGTTAAAAGCCTGATGCAGGAAAAATTCAAAATCTCTGTATTTTAAGTAATTTTACCTATTTTTGATTAGCAAAAATAGACTTATTCTAATCATAGGTCATGGGTTGACCAAAAAAACAAAAGGAGAATTATATGAAAAAAATTTTAACTGTTCTGGTTGTCCTCCTTCTTGCTACAAGCATGATTTTTGCAAGTGGAAACAAGGACAAAAATGCATCAGGCGAAAAAGTAATCACATTCTGGCACCTGGATACAACAGAAGCACAGCAGGCTGCTTGGAGAACTATTGCTGACAGATTTGAAGCAAAACATCCTGGTGTAAAAATTGAAATCACATGTCTTTCAAACGAAGCTTTCAAACAGAAGCTCGCAACTGTAATGCAGTCAGGTGAAGCTCCGGACATCTTCCGTTCATGGGGTGGCGGTGTTATGTATGATCAGGAAGACGCTGGCATGCTCCGCGACATTTCAAAGTTCGTAAAGAAAGACAAGAATGTAGCTAAGATTGGTAAAGGTGCCCTGGGTATGTATGCTGACGGCAACAAACAGTTTGGTGTTCCATACAGTATGGGTGTTGTAGGTCTGTGGTACAACCCAGAAGTTTTGAAAGACTGCGGTCTTACACCTGATGATTTTACAACTTGGACAAAATTTGTTGCAAGCTGCAAAAAGATTAAGGCAAAGGGTTATGCTCCTATCTCTGTTGGTGAAAAAGACACTTGGACAGGTCACTACTGGTGGACATACATTGCACAGCGTCTCGGCGGACAGGAAGACTTCCTTGCTGCATACAACGGAACAGGTGCTTTCAACAAGGGTTCATTCCTTAAAGCTATGGAAATGCTCAAAGAATTTGTTGCTACAGAACCTTTCCAGGATGGTTTCATGGGAACAATTCATGAAGAAGCTAACGCTCTCGTTGCTGATAGAAAAGCAGCTATGACTCTTATGGGTCAGTGGTGTCCTTCTTCAGGTCGTGACAATTCAACAACTGGTGGTGGAGATCCATTTGGATTTATGCCATTCCCAATGGTTGAAGGCGGAAAAGACGCTCTCGTAAACGCTCAGGGCGGTGGTGACGGTTATTGTATCGGAAAAGATGCTCCGGACGAAGCTGTTGAATTCCTTCTTTCATTCTTTGAACCAGAAAACTATAAGATTATCGTTACAGACCTTAATGCTGCTCCTGTTCTTCCTGGTTATGAAGATCTTCTCGATGAAAACGGAAAGAAAGTTGCAAAAGCTGTTGTTGATGCAAAATACTATCAGTTGTACTATGATCAGTTCCTGCCTACAGCAGTTGGTGAAGACATCAAAGCTGCAGTTGCCGGTATTTTCACTGGTTCACTTACACCACAGCAGGCTTGTGACAAGATTCAGAAATCTTGGGAAGCAAACAAATAATTTCTAAAAGCAAATGTTTTTAGATAAGTTCATAACATGAACTGAAAACCGGAACAGTTCAGCTGTTCCGGTTTTTTTTCTATTTTCCTTTACGGAAGGTACTATGTTAGTTAATAAAAAACAGAATTTTTTGACCGCAATGGCATTCCTGATTGTGCCACTTATACTTTTTTCGTTCTTTGTTGTTTTTCCGGTTTTCAGAGCAGCGGTCTACGGTCTTTTTAGATGGAACGGAATGGGTGCTTTGTTCGGACCAAATGCAGGACGAAAAACCAAGTTTGTCGGACTTGAAAATTTTAAACAAATTTTGATGGATCCGATATTTTGGAAAGCATTCGTAAACAATGTAAAAATTATTATTTTCTCGCTTATTATCGAGCTTCCTATAGCTCTTTTCATAGCGCTGAATATTTCTTCAAAAACAAAAACAAACGTAGCATTGAGAACAATTTATTTTATTCCCTATGTTGTTTCAGAAGTTGTTGCCGGTACTGTATGGACGTTTATCTATAATCCAACTTATGGTATTTCAAATTCTTTCCTTGCAAGTTTTTTTCCGCCGGGAACGGATTTTGCATTTCTTGGAAGACCGGAAACAGTTTTTGCGGCAATATTTGTTGTAGTTATCTGGAAATACTTCGGACTCTATATGATTCTTTATATTGCAGGACTGCAGGGAATCTCAGATGATATACGTGAGGCAGCCGCTATAGACGGTGCTACACCGTTCCAGTTGAATTTTTATATCATAATTCCATTGTTGATTCCTACTATTGTAGTAACCTTGTTCTTCTGTATTGTAGGTTCTCTGCAAACATTTGACGTTATTTGGGCAATGGGAAAAGGTGACCCTGTAAATGCGGCTGAAACAATGGTTACGTATCTTTACAAATTCGGCTTCAGACGAACTATGATGGGATTCGGAAGTGCAACTGCTATTGTAATTTTTGTCATCTGTGTAACATTCAATGCAGTTTATCAAAAACTTATAAACGGTAAGGCTGAGTGAGGCAAAAGATGAACAAGACTAATTCAAACATATTTTATAAAACAATAAAAATAGTATTTCTTGGTTTAATGATTCTTTATACGGTTTTCCCGTTATGGGTAATGCTTTGGGGCGGTTTTAAAACGACCGGTGGATTGCGCGGTAATCCGTTTGGATTTCCGACAGAATTTCAGCTGAAAACATTCGCCAAAATTCTTAATCCTTCAACCTCTACATTTTTTGCCAATCTTTTAAACTCTCTGATAATAATGGTGGGAACCGTTATAGTGGATGTTATTTTGTGTTGTCTTACAGGTTTTACGTTTGCGCGTATTAAATTCTGGGGACGTGAAGCGCTTTATAACTACTTTCTGCTCGGTCTTTTGTTCCCGCTCGCGGTTGCAATTCTGCCTATGTATTTGCAGATGAGAAAAGTAGGATTGATTGACAAGTACCTTGGTATAATTCTGCCTCAGGCGGCATTCAACATTGCATTCCATACTATGCTTACAAGAAGCTTTTTTGCACAGATACCTATGGATCTTGAAGAAGCCGCTACAATCGACGGCTGCGGTCGCTTGGGCTTTTTGACGAGAATGGTTATTCCGCTTTCAAAGCCGATTATTACAACTATTGCAGTTTTGGCAATGGTTGGCAGCTGGAACCAGTTCCTCCTTCCTCTGCTTGTTTTGAATGATCAGCATAAGTACACATTGCCTCTCGGTGTTATGCAATATCAGGGTCAGTATTCTACTGACTGGGCGCAGATACTTGCATACCTGACGTTGTCACTCATTCCGGCGGTTATTTTTTACGCACTGGCGCAAAAAGAAATCGTTGCCGGTTTAACAAGCGGTGCTGTAAAAGAGTAGGTCGCAAGCCTTAAGGCTCGCTTCCCGAGAATTGGGGTCTTCACCCCAATTCTCGTATCTGTCGCTTGGAACAAACTCCAAAAGTCAATATTTTTTTGCTACACGGATTTCTTTTCTATTGCTATTGTATGTGTCGCTAATGACACGTTAATTATCTTGTCAAAAATCAAAATAAAACCTTATAATTAAAGAATGAATATTGATCATAAGTTCATTGGAAAAATGATGCGGCTCTACGGTCTCATAGTTCTTCTTTCAAACGTAGTTGCTGTTCTTGTGCCCTCCGTAGTTTCAATTCCTGTTCTTGACGTAGAGAATACGCGCAAGTGGTCGGCGTTTCTCGATGAAACAAAAATCGTAAACTTTGCGATGCTTATTGCCTTTATTGTACCTACGTTTGTTTGCATAGTTTATTCCCATAAGATTTTTAAGACAGAAGAAAAAATTGTAAAAAACATTGCGGAAATTCCTTCTGTTTATTCGCTTTCATCCGTAATAGGCTGGAATCTTTACTATTTTATCGAAATTCCTTTTGCACTTCATGCAAAGCGTTTTTTTGGAATTCAGATAAAAGCGATTCTTATTTCAAGCTGGGGGTTTTCTCTTTTTGCCGGTATGACGGCGTGGACGCTGTCTTATCTTGCAATTGAGGTACTTAACCGTATGGTGCTTTTACCAAGGGTTTTTCCTGAAGGACACATAAGCCGGAGCGGTTTTTCATTCAGACCGTCTCTAAAGCATCTTATGTTCTTCAGCTTTATGGTTTATTCTGTTTTTCCGGTTGTGCTTCTGCTTTCAAGCCTGGTTTCCGTTGAGATTAACAATGGTCTTCAAATCAGCAAAAGCGTAATCTTTGTTTCGGCACTTCTGCTTGTAATAGCTTTTGCCATTACAATTTCGCTTTCAAAACTTATTCTGAACCCTTTGAGCAGGCTAAAAAAAGCGGCTGAAAGAATCAAAAACGGTGACTACAAGACCCGTGCCGGTGTTGTTACAGCCGACGAATTCGGCATTCTTGCGGACAGCTTTAACGACATGGCCGATTCACTCGCCGAAAAGGAATTTATGCGCGACACCTTTGGAAAGGTTGTTGATCCTGAAGTGCGTGACTATTTGATGAAAGAAAACTTTCTTGAAGGCGGCGCGCTAGGTGGCGAAACTCGCAGGGTAAGCGTGCTTTTTTGCGACATACGAAGTTTTACCGCAATGAGTGAAAAACTTGAAGCTGCCGAGGTAGTATCGCTCCTGAACAGGTATTTTACAGCCCTGGGAAAGTGTATTACCGCTCATCACGGAATAATCAACAAATACATCGGTGACGCCATAATGGCGATTTTTGGCGCTCCGGTACAATCTACAAACAGTGCAAAAGATGCTTTTGAAGCTGCGCTCGATATGCGTAAAGCACTTGTTGAAGTGAACAAAACTTTTGCAGCGGACGGATTTCCTGTTCTTCGATTTGGTATAGGTATTCACACAGGTCCTGTTTTTGCGGGAACAATCGGTGCGGAAAACCGCATGGAGTACACGGTAATCGGTGATACCGTAAACACGGCCAGCCGCCTTGAATCATTGTGCAAAACGTACGCAACTGATTTGCTCGTATCAGAAGCTTCCGCTGCTGAAATAGCAGAAGGTGGAAACGGCATAAAGCTTGATTTTGTGGCGGATGCGCAGATACGCGGTAAGGAAGAACCGATGAAAGTTTTTACCTTTAAAAGCAATTTATAGTTATGGTCTCTTGACCTAATACACATTATTTGATAGTATGCTAACTCACAGTGTTGAATTAATTTAGGCAGGTAATAATATGTCAAGAAGATGCGAAATTTGTGGAAAAGGTTCATTGTCAGGAAATAAGGTAAGTAAGTCTTATAATCATGTTCGTCGTACATGGAGACCTAATATTGTTGAAGTAAAAACAGAAATCGGCGGTACGACAATGACTGTAAAAATGTGTACCCGTTGTTTAAGAAGCGGATATCTTACCAAAAAAGTCTAAGTTGTTGTTTCTTTGAAAAAAGGAAGCAGTCTGCCTGCGAAACCTTTTGTTGTGAAAACCCGCTTTGGAAAGCGGGTTTTTTGTTATATGAGGATTTTATATGAGTGAAGAAAAAGTTACCGCAATGCCCGAAAACAAAATGGGTACAATGTCGCTCGGTAAGCTTCTGCTGCAAATGTCGCTGCCGATGATGATTTCAATGTTTGTACAGTCTTTGTACAATATTATAGACAGCATTTTTGTTGCAAGAATCTCTGAAGATGCGCTTACAGCCGTTTCGCTCGCTTTTCCGATTCAGAACCTTTTGATTGCAGTAGGTGTTGGAACGGGTGTTGGTATTAACTCGCTGCTTTCGCGCCGACTTGGTGAAAGAAGGCAGGACGCGGTTGATAAAACAGCCTTGAACGGTGTTTTTATTGCGCTTTGCAGTGCGGTTGTTTTTGTTCTTATTGGTATTTTTGTTCCACACGTTTATTTTGAAAGTCAGACAACAAATACCGGGATAATCGACTACGGCGTAACCTACATGCGGATTTGTCTGATTGTTTCGGTTGGTATCTTTGGTTCAATAACGTTTGAACGCTTGCTTCAATCCACCGGAAAAATGTTTTTGTCAATGATTTCGCAGCTTACGGGAACTGTTTTTAACCTTGTTTTTGATCCTCTGCTTATTTTTGGCTTGTGCGGATTTCCAAAGCTGGGAATTGCCGGTGCTGCGATTGCAACTGTTCTCGGACAGATTGCCGCAATGATTGTTTCCGCAATTCTTAACCTTACCCACAACAAGGAAATCAATTTCAGCTTTAAAGGCTTCCGTCCTGACGGTACCGTGATAAAAGACATTTATGCGGTCGGTGTTCCTTCCGTTCTGTTGGGTTCTGTCGGCTCAGTAATGGTTTATTTTTTGAACCTTATTCTGGGCTCGTTCTCCACAACTGCAATAGCGGTTTTTGGTGTTTACTTTAAATTGCAGAGTTTTATCTTTATGCCGGTTTTTGGACTGAATAACGGTGCTGTTCCGATAATTGCATACAATTTCGGGGCAAAGAAAAAGCACAGAATTATCAGGGCTGTTAAGCTTTCTTCGCTTGCCGCCTGCTGCATAATGATAGGTGGAACTCTTTTGTTTGAACTTTTCCCCGGTTTTTTCCTGGGGCTGTTTAACGCTTCTGACGAAATGCTTTCTATCGGTATTCCCGCTCTGAGAATAATAGCGCTGCACTTTCCGATTGCTGCTTTTTGTATTGTGTTCGGTTGTGTTTTTCAGGCGGTTGGTGAAGGTTTGCAGAGTATGCTTGTAAGCTTTATCCGGCAGCTTATTGTTCTGCTGCCTGTTGCATGGCTGCTGTCGCTCAGCGGAAAACTGAATTTTGTCTGGTGGGCGTTCCCGATTGCGGAACTGTCATCGCTGGCTGCAACGGTGCTGTTCCTTGCGCAAACTTACAAAAAGTACATCAAAGATTTGCCGGATTAGTACTGAATAAAACCGGCCCGGTGGAAAACACTTTTGTGTTTTCCACTGAACCAAAAATTGTTTTAGAACAATCTCATAAGGTCTTCAACAGTTTCTCTGCGTCGTATTGTTTTTACTTTTCCTTTTTCGGTTATAAGAATTTCGGCTGGTCTCGGGCGGCTGTTGTATGTTGAGCACATGCTCCATCCGTATGCACCTGTGTCGAGAATACATGCAAGGTCGCCACGTTCCATTTTTGGCAGCGGGCGTGACTTTGCAAGAATGTCGCCTGATTCACAGATGTTTCCTACCAAATTCTGTTCTATTAGTTCATTGCGCGGAACAACTTTGCCGTCGCGGATTACTTCCACATCGTGCCAGCTGTCGTACATGCTCGGACGTACAAGAACGTTCATTCCCACGTCTGTGCCGGCAAACAGGTGGCCGTTGTTCTGTTTGGTTGCGTGGACTCTGCCGAGTATTACGCTGCTCTCGGCAACGCAAAAACGTCCGGGTTCAGACTTGAACAAGGGCGCACTTCCGTACTTTGCAACAAAGTCATCAAGAATTGGCTCAAGACGTTTTTTAAAGTCGTCCATAGGGAACGGTTTTTCGTCATCAAGCTTGTGATACGGGATTCCGTATCCACCGCCAAAGTCTATGAATTTGAGGTTTTTGAACTGCAAGGCAATGCGCAGAATATTTGTAACAGCATCAAGATAAGGCTGCGGATCCATAAAGCCGGAACCGATGTGCTGGTTTATTCCCGCGATTGTCAGTTTGTATTTTTCCGCAATTTCAAAAATCTGCGGAATGTCTTCCTCGGCAATGCCGAATTTTGTTTTCTTTCCGCCTGTAACAACCTTTTCGTTGTGACCTGCGCCGATTCCCGGATTTATTCTTACAGCACATGTTCTTTTTTCAGGAGCAAGTTCCAGGTCACAGCAACACTGACCGAAAAGTTCAAGCTGGGCAAGACTATCCAAGCTTGTCATAACGCCGTGCTTCAGTGCAAAAACAAGTTCTTCCGTGGAAACGTTGTTAGGTACAAAGAATATGCGTTCTTTAGGAAAGCCCGCTTTAAAAAGCATCTGAAGTTCACCTGTACTCATTGCATCACAGTTGAGTCCTTCTTCAAGAGCAATTTTAAGAATGTGAATGTTTGTGTTTGCCTTTACGGAATAATTGGCGGTGTAAGGATATTTTGTGATTACCTGGCTTACACTGTGCATACGGTCGCGAAGAATACGCTCGTTGTATACATAAAGCGGTGTGCCGTATTCGGAAGCAATCTGTTCGGGATTGTTGCCTTCAAAATAATTGGATGCTTCGATATATGAATTCATAATAACTCCAAGTTCTCTTACTACAGCAGATGTGCGCGGATTTCTTCACCGCTAAGCGGACTGAGGTATGCGGGTGCTACATCGAATACGGTTTTGCAGCCGGTCAAACCTTCTTTGTTCATCCGGTAAACTGCGCGTGCATAGGCAATCAGAACGCTTGAAGTAAACGCGGGGTTTGAATCAAGCTTGAGACTGTATTCAATTACGTTGTTGTATTCTTTGTTCCAACCTGTTTTTCCTGTGCGGAAAACAAATCCGCCGTGCGGAATGCCGGCATGGTCGCGCGCTAATTCTTCTTCGCTGATAAAGTGCACTGTTGTGTCGTAATCGGCAAAGTAGTTGGGCATTTCCTTAATTTGTTTTTCAATTTTGGCCTTGTCCGCGCCTTCTTCCGCAACAACAAAGCATTCTCGGGTGTGCTTCTGTCGTGTTGTGAGTTCGGGGTTTTTGCCGGCACGAACAGCTTCTAGCGCTGACTGTACCGGAATTGTATACTGTTTGCCGTTTTTTACGCCTTCAACTCTGCGGATTGCGTCGCTGTGTCCCTGACTTACGCCTTTGCCCCAAAATGTGTAGTCGTTTCCGTCAGGCAGAATACAGTTTGCATACAGACGCGCAAGACTGAACATTCCCGGATCCCAGCCACAGCTTATTAATGCGGTATGCTTGCTGTTTTTTGCGGCTTTGTCGACATTTGCAAAATGCTCCGGGATACGTGCGTGTGTATCAAAACTGTCTATTACGTTAAAGTATTCGGCATATTCCGGTGTCTGTTTTGGAAGGTCAGTTGCACTTCCGCCGCAGATAACAAGAACATCAACCTGATCTTTGTATTTTTTTGCGTCATTTACGCTGTAAACAGGAACTCCTGACGTAAGCAGCTTTACTGAAGCCGGATCCCTGCGTGTAAATACCGCGGCAAGTTCCATGTCCGCGCTGTTTTTTACGGCACATTCAACACCTTTTCCAAGATTACCGTAACCTAAAATACCAATTTTCATTTTATCCTCCATTACTGTTTCTTTTCCAACAGTACTATTTTATTCTTTAAAGCTTCTTTCATAACTGAAACAAGGTTTTGCTGTCCCGAATACAGGCATGTGTCATGCTCGTTTCCGGTCATCTCACCTGTCAGAACATAGGAAGAATCCGTTATGAGACGGACCTGGCCTTCTTCCGTCTTTGCTTTGTATATTTTTGCACCGTGAAGTTTATAATCATCCGTAAGAATTACGACCTTTTTATCTGCTTCAACAAGGTATCTCAGTTCCGTTTCAAATTCGGAAATAATTTGCGGTGATGCCTGAAAATACAGACGCAGCTTTGTTTCTTCAATCATAACGCGGATTTTGTTTTTAATGTTCAGAGAACCTTTTATAGTAAGGTAGCCGTCCGATGAAACCAGCTGCTTGGGTGCATTTTTAAGCAGAAAGTCTGCTTTGTCTGAAAGTTCTCTAAGTGCATTCTCCAAAAATTCTTTAAGTGGTACAGGTGTGTATTTGGTTGTTTCACCCTCAATCAAACGCGCCGCGCCTTTTTCAATCAGCCCTGAAAGCGAAGAATATGCGTTTGAACGCGAGATACCGGTTTCTTTTGCCGCTTCGTAGCCTGACATTTCACCGTGAGTCAGCAGTTCAAGGTATATCTGAGCTTCCTGTCTCGTGAGTCCGAAAGAAATTAAGTTGTCCGTTAAAAGTATATGGCTCATAATAATAGTGGTATCTTTTAATACTACTATATAAGATTAGAATAAAATAACTATGTTTGTCAACACGCTGTAAGGAATTTTTCTTATTCTGTTGTAAAAGCACTTCAATTATAGTTAAAGTATGCGCAAATCTATAAAGCTTCCGTCCGTTATTTCGGATGGAATGATTCTTCAGCGGAACAGTATGATTAATATATGGGGATGGGGTGTTCCCTCATCAACGCTGAAGGTGAGTTTTCTTTCACAGGTAAAAAAAACATCTGTTGATTCCGATGGTTCATGGAAAGTTTGTTTTGATACCGGAACGGCTTGTTCTTGCGGTCCTTTTTTGCTGACTGTGGAAGACGGCAGAAATTCAATTACCGTAAAAGATATTCTGCTTGGTGATGTGTGGCTTTGTTCGGGGCAGTCAAACATGGAATTGCCTGTAAGCAGGGTAAAGGATACATATCCCGAAGAATTAGCGCTGAAAGAATATCCTGTTGTAAGACAATTCAAAATTCCTGTTTCGTACGAATTCTGTGCGGAACGCAAAGATATTGACGGCGGGTTTTGGAATCCGCTTTCCGCTGAGACCGTTGAAGCGTATTCTGCAACCGCGTATTTTTTTGCAAAGGAACTTTCCGCAAGAGAAGGTGTGCCTTTGGGGCTGATAAACGCCAGTCACGGCGGTTCGCCTGTGGAAGCATGGTTTGACACAGAAACTCTTGCACTGTATCCCGAATTAAAAAAAGTTGTGGACGCTCTAAAAAAAACGGGAGAAGCACAACGCTTGGAAAAGGCTGCCGCAAAAGAACAGGCTGCCTGGTACAGGACAATTGCCGCAAAGGATGCGGGAGCAGATGGCGGCGGAAAAGTATTTGACGTTGTTCTGCCGTGCCGGTTTGAAAAATTTTTGACAAAGGAAAGCATTATTGAAAAAGGTGAGTATTTTGCCGGCGTTTTATGGTTTTCAAAAAACTTTGAAATTTCCAGTGAGGAAAAAAGCTTGCTTTCCGGTTCTGCAAAAGCGTGGCTTGGAACTATTGTTGACGCGGATACGGTTTATATAAACGGTGCTAAAATCGGCGAGACTACCTACAGGTATCCGCCTCGAAAATACAGTGTTCCGGCGGGTATTCTCAAAGCTGGTTCAAATGAAATAACAATCAGGGTTCTTGTTGCCGGTGCTATGGATTCGGGCGAGTTTACTGAGGACAAACCGTTCAAAATTTTTAATGAAGAAGTTCAGATTGATTTGAGAGGGCAGTGGCAGTGCCGACTTGGCTGCAGGACGGAAATCCGCCCGCCGGAACTGTTCCTGACCTGGAAGCCGAATGCGTTGTTTAATTCCATGATAGCACCGGTTATTCCCTATGCCTTACGTGGTGTACTCTGGTATCAGGGTGAATCGAATGATCCGAATCCCGATGAATACGAGGAGCGCTTTTCCGCTTTGATAAAGGGCTGGCGGAAAAAACTGTGTAAGGCAAGCCTTTATGAAAAAAACGAATTGCCGTTTATATTTGCCCAGCTTCCGAACTTTAAACCTGAAAATGATTATGAAGAAGACTCATGGCCTTTGCTTCGTGACGCACAGCGGAAGACTCTTTGTCTGCCGCAGACAGGTATGGCTGTTACGATTGACTGCGGTGAGTGGAATGATTTGCACCCCGAAAACAAAAAGCCCGTAGGAACACGTCTTGCCGCGGAAGCCTGCCGCATTGCATACGGAAAAACACAAACTCCGTTCAGTCCTCAACCGCTTGATGCCGCTTTTGACAGCGGTTCAAAAACTGTAACCGTAAAACTTTCAACAGGTAACAGTTCTGTCCGGGATGACGGCAAAAAGCTTAAAACCGTTTTTGCGGCAGGCAGTGATAAGGTGTTTGAAAGAGTTGACGCGGTTCTTTGCGCTTCAGGCAGCAGCGATTTTTGTACAATTGTTTTTAACTGGGCAAAACCTGAAAAACCGTCGTTTGTGCGGTATGCATGGGCGATGAATCCCTCCGGTCCTGAAATAAAAAACGAAGCAGGGTTGCCTGCTTCGCCTTTTGAGTTGTGTATCAGTTAGGAACGTACGGTTACTTTTGGAGAGTTCCGTTTTTTCTCATAAAAGAAAAGACTGAATTGTCGCCGGTAAAGTGTCCTGTTCCGGCAAAAATGAACGTTTTTCCGCCCTGTTTAAGGTAGTCCGCTATTTTATCCGCCCACTTCTTGTTCCGTTCATCGAACATCTTTTTGTAGTATGGCTTGTACAGAGGATTCTGTGCTATCTCGTTTTCAATTTCTTCTCCGTAGATTGCAGTAAAAACTTCAGGATCAGCGGAAAGGTAGGCTTCGTAAAGCGATACAAGGTCGGTTATTTCTTCGGTGATGTTTTGGATCGATTTTATGCCGTCCTTGAGGAATGAGACCTGTTCATCCCAATTTCCGTATTGAAGAATGTCCAGCTGTGTTTCAAGCGTATCAAGTCCTTCCATCTTTTTGTTCTGTGAATGTGCCTTTGAAATTAAATACATGTCATAGCTCTGTTCAGCAAACAAACCTGAACTTTGCAGCAAAACCGCAGAAAGTGAATAAGACAAAACCCACGGCTCAAAGCTGGTAAGAGTGTTATATGTTGAATCTCCGAGCATATTCAGCAAAAACTCATTTTCTTCATCAGTAAGATAATCCTTTACGGATTTGTCTTTTGAAAGACTAGCGATTGTCCTCTTTTGAACCTCTTCAGCATATCTTCCCCAGTCGTCCGTGGAAATCTCACCTACGATTCTGTCAGCGTTTTTCCATGCTGATTCAACAACGNNGCAACGTGGATTGTTCCAAGAATATAGACAGAAGACGGATTACCTTCCGCATCAGTTCCTTTTAATTCCCAGAACATTGCTTCGGGGTATTTGGTCAATTCCGCCTTTTGCTTTGTAACTGTGGTTGTTGCACAGGAAACAAGCATAAGTGTGCAGATTAATATTGAAATTACAGCTGTAAAATTTCTGATTTTTGTTTTTAACATAATTTCTCCTTGTTTGTTTATTGGAAAGCTAGCAAATAAAGCGATTTTTGTCTATGTACGTTCAGACAAAAATAATTCAACAATTTTTACATTTTTGCAAAATTGTTTAAATTTTTACTTGTTACAAATTTATATTTGTGCTAGATTGCTTGCGACATAAAAAACCCGTGTGGTTTTTCAATTGGGGCCGGCTGATACCGGACGACCCCGACATTTTTTTTCTTGTGATAAGGGGAACGACCTATGATTGTAATGAAATTCGGAGGTTCTTCTGTTGCAAATGCAGAGCGTATTAAACACGTTGCATCTATTATTAAAAGTTATGCAGACAAGCGGCCTGTAGTTGTTCTTTCCGCCATGGGCGACACTACTGATTATCTGCTTGATGCTGCGGAAGCGGCTCTTAAGGGAACTGTGGACATTACCGCCGTTGAAAAGCTGCACCACGAAACTGCTGCGGCGCTTAAAGTGGATGTTGCTCCTATAGAAGAGCTTTTGGACGAGTTAAAATTCCTTTTAACCGGTATTTCAATGCTCCATGAATTAACCAAACGTACTCGTGACTATCTGGTTTCTTTCGGAGAACGTATGTCTGTAAGAATGATGACAGCATACCTCTCTGCTCAAGGAATCCCCGCCAAATTTTATGACGCATGGGACATTGGTTTTGTTTCTGATTCCAATTTTATGTCGGCTGAACTTTTGGACGAAGTATGGCAGAACATTCCTGCTCATCTTAACGACTATAAAAACGGCAAAACTTCAGAAATCCCGATTGTTACAGGGTTTATAGCAAAAGACAAAAACGGTTATATTACAACTCTCGGTCGCGGCGGCAGTGATCTTTCGGCAACGATTATCGGTGCTGCAATGAAAGCCGACGAGATTCAGACATGGAAAGACGTAGACGGTATTCTTACTGCGGATCCGAGAACGGTTAAAAACGTCAGATCTGTTCCCGAAGTTACCTATGACGAAGCTGCAGAGCTTGCATATTTCGGCGCGCAGGTTCTGCACCCGCGTTCAATGAATCCGTGCCGTATAAGCGGTACACCTGTCCGTGTAAAGAATTCGTATAACATCGATTCTCCCGGGTCTTTGATTCTGCCTGTGCACAAGGGCGAAAAACCGCCTGTAACTGCAATCACATCAAAGAAAAACGTAACGCTCATCGATATTGTTTCTACCCGAATGCTGGGACAGTCAGGATTTTTGGCGCACGTCTTTAACCAGTTCCTTAAATGGGACATTAGCATTGATGTAATTGCAACTTCCGAAGTTTCAGTTTCGCTCACGACAAATACCGACAAGGATTTGTCCGGTCTTAAAAAGGATTTGGAGCAGTATGCTTCCATCGACATAAAAAACCAAAAATCAATTGTTACAATAATCTGTGATGTAACAAGAACCAGCGAAATACTCCAGGCTGCGTTCAGCGCATTGTTAAAGGAAAACATCAATGTGCAGATGATAAGCCAGGGCGCTTCAAAGGTTAACATCAGTATGATTTGCGAAGATTCGGAAGTAACACAGGTTGTACAGGCTCTCCACAGGGCGTATTTCGGTTAATTGAGGGTGATTGAATGAAAATAGCGTTGGTCGGTTACGGACAGATGGGTCACATGCTGCGTTCTGTGGCTGAAAAGAAAGGACACGAGATTGTTCTTACTGTTGATCCGATTGCAAAGGATGCGGATGTTAATGCATCATCACCGGAAGAAATAGCTGCTGCCGTACAAAAATCGGGAGCGGAGGGCGTGATTGAATTTACGCATCCTTCCGTTGTAGTGAACAACATAAAGAACCTGCTTCCGCTCCGACTACCGCTCGTTGTCGGGACTACCGGCTGGAATGAACATAAGGACGAAATCCGTAAGCTGGCGGAGCAGACCGGCACATATATGTTCCAGGCTGCAAACTATTCAATCGGTGTAAACCTTTTTTACCGCATTGTTTCGGAAGCGGCACGCCTTGTTTCCGCATACGACGATTACGACTGCGCTTTGTGGGAAGCACATCACACAAAAAAGGCAGACAGCCCTTCCGGCACTGCGCTTGAAATTGCTTCTCTCGTAATGCAGAATATGCCTTCCAAAAAAACAATCGTTACCGATGCTTTTCATCAGCGTCCGTCACCGGAACAGCTGCATGTTTCAAGCACGCGTATAGGTTCTGTTCCCGGAACGCACAAGGTTTACTTTGATTCTCCGTTCGACACGATAGAACTGACGCACACCGTCCGTTCCCGCGAAGGGCTTGCGCTTGGTGCCGTCTGTGCATTGGAATGGCTTTCAAAAACTGAAAAAGATAAAAAACTTCCTTGCGGTATGTATACAATGAGTGATATGCTATAAGCATATGCAAAGCAATCGTTTAAAATTTCTTTCAATATCCGTTGTTCTTTTTTTATCTCTTGTTGTAAATCTTTCAGCCGGTGATATGTGGGCTGGTTACGTAAGCCAGAAGTGGACTTCCGCCAGCGGACTGCCGGGTAATACCGTTACCGACATAATTCAGGGCAACGACGGTTATATGTACATAGGTACTTATGATGGTCTTGTACGTTTTGACGGCTGTGAATTCAAGATAATAAATCATACAACGATGGAAAACTTTAACTTTTCCTCTGCACGTGCAATTTTTCAGGATTCCAACGGTGTAATGTGGATAGGTTCCAACGACGAAGGCGTTGCCAGAATCGAGGGCAAAAAACTTACCATGTATACTATTGCCAACGGTTTGCCGAATAATTCCATAAGGGCAATCGTCGAAGACAAGCAGCAAAATATTTGGATAGGTACTGCGGATGGAGTTATATACATCACTCCTCAGGGAAACATTGTAACTCCTTCAGGTCTTGCTGCTTACGGCGATGACAAATGCCTTGTAGTAAGCTTGTATTGTGATACGGCAGGCCGTGTCTGGATGGCCACAACAAAAACGCACGGTGTGTATTATTACACTCCCAACAGTCAGACTTTCAAGGCTTATACGGGTTTTAACGCGATAGATTATTCAACGGTAAACGCTGTTGCACAGGATTCTGACGGTTCTTTTTGGTTCGGGCTTACTCAGCGCGGCGTTGTACATGTCAGTGAGGGAAAAGCCGTACATTACGAAAGTATGAGCGGTTATGCAGATGAAACAATCAACCACATTTTTTGTGACAGTAACGGGAACATGTGGTTCGGTACAGAAAAAGGCGTTGCTTTTTTTAAGGACAATGTTTTTGATTTTTATACAGAAGAAAAAGGACTGACAAATAACAACGTAAAAAAGATTTTTGAAGATCGCGAAAAAAATATCTGGCTTGCTACTGACAGGGGCGGGATTGAAAAAATCAGACCTGGACTTTTTACAACCACCAAACTCAATACAACAGTCAACTGTATTGCAATTGGTAATGACGGTACTGTATGGCTTGGAGCCGACAACGGACTTTACTGTTTAAAAAATGACAACTTTATAGAAAATGCGCTGACAGAACTCTGTAGTGGCGTTCGTGTACGACACCTTGCTTTTGCCCAAAACGGAGATTTGCTCGTTAGTACATATTCTGCGCACGGTCAGCTCAGAATGAGGCCTGACGGCAAGATACAGGAATTTAATTCCAAAACAGGACTTTCCGGTGATGCTGTCCGTGTTGCACTGGATGATGCAGCCGGTGATTTTTACATCGGAACAACAAGCGGACTTAATATAATTGATGCCGGTACCGGCGCAATAACCCATTATGACAAGCAGAACAAACTTACTAATGATTATGTTATGTGTTTGTACGAGGCAAATGACGGCAAAATTTGGGTAGGAACGGACGGCGGCGGAATTTGTGTTTTTGATAACGGAACACTCTACAAAGTTCTTACAACGGATGATGGTCTTGCTGGAAACGTTATTTTTAAAATAAGTCAGGATAAGGAAGGCTGTTACTGGATAACAACCGGTACTGGTTTTTCCTGTATTTCTGGAGACAATATAACAAACTATACTGCTGCAAGCGGTTTAACAACAAATTCCGTTTTTCAGATTCTTATTGATTATACAGATACGGTTTGGATGACCAGTAACAAGGGAATTTGTTCTACTTCCATGAAAAACCTTAAAGATTACGCCAACAAGGAAAATGATTCCGTTACACTGCATTTTTATAACAGAAATGACGGTTTGGATACGGACGGTGTTCCTGCCAATTCTTTGTGCGCATTGGACAATCTCGGCAGAATCTGGTTCCCTCTTGTAGACGGATATGCTGTTTATGATCCGTTAAAGGTACAGAGCAACAATGTTCTGCCTCCTGTACAGATAGAACAGATCATTGTTGATAATGAGGAAATAACCGACTACCATGATGTAATAGAACTTTCACCTAATACAAAGCGTATTGATATCAAATATACGGGGCTTAGTTTTGTATCTTCGGAGCGTGTCAAATTCAAATACCAGCTTGAAGGCTTTGAAAAAGATTATTCTCCTGAGACTACCGTAAGAACTGTTTCGTACACGAACCTTGCACCTGGAAAATACGTATTTTCAGTAATGGCTGCAAATACAGACGGATTTTGGAATCCTGTGCCGGTTTCGGTACGGTTTGAAAAAAAACCGCACCTGTATGAGCGAATCAGCTTTTGGATTCTGGTAAGTGTTGTCTTTATAATGCTTGTTGCCCTGATAATCTATGAGCGTTTTAAGCGCATGAAAAACGAGCAGCTCAAGCTTGAAACCATGATTCAGATAAAAACAATCGATTTACAGGTAGAAAAAGACAGGGCGGAGATTCTTCTGCACAATATTCTTCCTAATGCCATTGCGGAACGGCTTAAGGTTGAAAAAGACGTTATAGCTGACGGTTTTGACAATGTTTCGGTATTGTTCACTGATCTTGTAGGATTTACCTCAATAACTTCAAATGTTTCCGCTGATGAACTGGTTTTGGCTCTAAATGATTTGTTTTCCCGTTTTGACGAGAGGGCTACTGAGTCGGGCATTGAAAAAATAAAAACAATCGGAGACGCGTATATGGCTGTCTGCGGACTGCCTGAGCCTAATCCCGACCATGCAAAGCTTATTATGCAGTATGCGCAGGGAATGCTGGCGGATTTGGCTGATTACAATTCCACCACAAAGCTTAAGTTCAAAATGCGTATCGGTATAAATTCGGGAAAAGTTGTTGCCGGTGTTATTGGGCGTACAAAGTTCATCTACGATTTGTGGGGCGACACTGTAAACGTTGCCAGCCGGATGGAATCAACAGGAATTGCAGGAAAAATCCACGTTTCCGCATCTACTTACGAGCTTTTAAAGGATGAGTTCGCTTTTTCGGCACCGATGATAATTGATGTAAAAGGAAAAGGCGCTATGAAAACCTATTTCTTTGACGACGGCACTCCGCTGGATCCGGCTGTTTTCTCCAAACCCGCTGCACCGGACAGAACCTCCAGGGTTTTGTCCGGCGACAATTCCGGTACGCAGGGACAGTTCTTCGGAATCCGTATGTGAGCCGTGTTAGTACAGCTTGTGAATTAGTCTGTACGCGATTGAGCCGGGTTTGGGGCTTGCAGGGCAGTTGTCGGGATCAAACCACTTTGCATCCGCAATTTCTTCTTTTTGCAGCTTAAGTTCACCGCTTTCGTAGTCCGCTGTAAATCCCAGCATGAGCTGATTGGGAAACGGCCAACTCTGGCTTCCGCGGTAGGTTATATTCTTAACTTTTAGTCCTGTTTCCTCAAAAAGTTCCCGTTCAACGGCGTGTTCCGCCGATTCTCCCGCTTCAATAAAACCGGCAATGCAGGCGTATATGTCCTGATTGCGGTATGTGTGACGTGCAAGCAGAATCTTGTTGTCTTTGTTCACAAGGACAATTACACATGGCGCTATTTTTGGAAAAAATTCTCTTCTGCATTCCGGGCATACTCTTGCGGTGAGGGTTTTGTGTTCTTCAAGTTTTGCACCGCAGCAGCTGCAGTACTGTTCGCTTTGCCGCCAGTTAAAAAGCGACTGTGCGCGGAATGCGTGAAAGTTTTCGTCTTCGGTATGTGTATTAAAGTACAATCTTAGCGGAATTGCATTAAAGCCCTGCGGAAGATTGTCTTTTGTCCGTAATCCAAGAACCTTAAGGTCAAATTGTTTTTCTTCAAAATATTCGGCAACGGTGTTTGAATCTTTTATATGCTGTAAGTCTGAGAATTCGGGAAGATTGCCGTTTTGATCCAGAATAATATCTTTATCACAAAGTACGTAGCAGCTCATTTTTTACTCCTTTACTCAGTATAAATCTTTGTAATGATTTCTTCCATCGGTAATTCCCTTACTGATATATCTTTCAGCGGAAAGTTTTCAGAAAGCTGCTTTAAAAGTGCCGGTGTTTTAATAACTTTCATGTCCGCTTCAATTTCGTATTCCATATCCGAAACTTTATTCAAAAGTTTTGTACCCTTGATGTTTTTGAACAAAGTTTCATCGTCGCCCGGAAATTGTTTTTCAAAAGTCAGCGTAACAATCTTTTTTTCGCCCAAAGTGTTACGGAGTGTGTGCAAGTCGCCGTCAAAAACTTTTTTACCGTGATTGATGATAATCACATCCTGTGCCAGCTGTTCAACGTCTTCCAAATCGTGTGTAGTAAGAATGAACGTTGTACCCTGTTTGTTCATTTCCGAAATAAAATGGCGGATTTTCTGTTTGGCGATAACGTCAAGTCCGATTGTCGGTTCATCCAGAAAAACGACCGGCGGATTATGAAGCATTGCCATTATAAATTCACATTTCATTCTTTCGCCTAAAGACAAAACTCTTGTGGGCTTGTAGATTACTTCACCAAGTTCAAACAATTCCGTCATGTTTTTCAGACGTTCCTGATATTCCTTTTTGGGAATGTCATAAATTGCAGCGTTCATCATAAAACTGTCCGCCGGCGGAATATCCCATATAAGTTGTGATTTTTGACCGAATACTGCACCGATGTGCTGAACGTATTTTGTCCTGTATTTGGAAGGATTAAAGCCCATAACATCTATTTTACCGGAAGTAGGGAAGAGTGTTCCTGTCATCATCTTTATGAGAGTTGATTTTCCTGCACCGTTGGGCCCCAGTACGCCGGTTATTGAACCTTTCCGCACGGAAAAACTTACATCGTTTACAGCCGGAATCAGTACAACCTGTCTGTGAAAAAAGCTTTTCAGGTTAGCTTTGAAAGATGTGCCACGCTTGTATGTTTTGTAGTTTTTATGAAGATTTTCTATAGTTATTATGTTTTCCATGGTTATTCTCTCAACCTCCGGCACTTTCATACAATTTTATCATTTTGAAATATAGTAAAAATCCTATGCCCGCAAATACCGCGCATGGAATCAACGTTGAATAGAACGAAACCTGTGTTTTTCCCATCAGCGCGGAAGCCGGCATAAATGCTACGGCTGCAACCGGCAGAATAAACGTACAGATTCCCTTTGCAAGTGACGGAAAAATTGTCATCGGGTATTTGGCAAACTGCTTTATACTGTCAAATATTTCGGGAATACGTGAGTTTCCTATCCACTTGAACGAGGTTGCCGACATAATAAGTTCTATTCCCAGCATAACGAATATACCCCCTGTACCGAACAGCAAAAAATTAAGAACACCGCTGACAGTCCAAACGGCGCAGTGTGCGGCGGAAAGCGCAAACATTATGAATCCGCCTATGATGTATGCAATTCCCTGAAAATTAAAGGTTGTTGCCATTATAAAAAACAACGGATTTACAGGTTTTAAGAGAATTACTTCAAAACTTCCGTTTTTTATGTTGGCGTTTGTTTCCCAAAAAATACCCGCAAAAAAAGTGTTTGAAATTCCTGTTGAAATTGTAAAGATGCTTTGAATCAGCAGAACCTGCCAAAAGTTCCAGCCGGGGAACGACTGTCCGTTTGCATAGATAAGCAGTGTAACCAGCGGAAACAGGATATTGCTGATGAATGTTATTATCATTCCAAGAACAAAATTAAGGCGGTATGCTGTTTCGGAAATAAACAGTGTACGCAGGCAAATCATGTATAATTTAAAATAACGTCGTAACTTGTGCTGCATGGTTTTAAGCTCCCGCTCCTGTAAACTGCTTCATCGCGCGGTTGTAAAGCAGACATGTTAAAAGCAGAAAAACGCAGACCGCACATGCCTGGATTCCTACAATCTGCGGTAATTCATAGATTTTTCCTGCCAGTTCATAAGAACCCGTACAGACTCTTGACGGAACATACAGCATGTATTGAAACGGCAGAAAAAACAGGACTTTTTGCCATGTTTTGCCAAAGAACACAAGAGGAATAAGTGAGCCGTTAAATACGGTCTGCAATGCCTGAAAAACATTGCGGATTCCTTCTGCCCGTACAATCCAAAAAGCTGTAAGACCTATGCAGTAGTTGACAAGAAAAGTCATACAAAAGCCGAGTGCAATGGAAATTAGTGCTAAAACCCAGTGTTCGGGAATAAGGTTGATTTTAAAAACAAACATAAAAATCAAAAAACATGGAAGAAATTCAAATATAAAACCAAGAACACGGTGTCCGAGTTTTTGTGAGAACGCAAAAAGTTTGTGGTCTATGGGGCGTAGCGCAAATGTAAGGAACTTGCCTGTGCGTACGAGCATCTGCAGGTTCCAGTCTGCAAAATCCATTGTCAGATAGCCGATAAGGGCATTCACGCCAAAGTACGTGAGCATTTGTTCTAATCTCATGCCGTTGATGACGGCATTTGTTCCGCCATGCGCGGAATAAACGGCTTTCCAGATACAGTACTGCACCAAAAAGTATACCGGACCGACAAAGATTGAAACCATGGAATGCGTACGGTACGCCGACCATTCTTTGTATGTAACTACGGCTACCGCCCTAATCTTTCGCAGCTGATGTTTTATAAATTTGAAAAGCATTAGGATATTTATAAAACAAATTCAACTTTTATGGAATAAAGCGGTGATTTAAACAAAGATTACCGTGGCAAACCTGACAATAACCTATTTTGCTTCAGCAAGTTTGAATGTTATAATATCATCTTCGCCGGAATACGATTTCCATTGTTCCATTGGAGTGTCATCACAGTCTTTGCCGTTGGGGTCTCCGCATTTTACAAAATTGCACAGATAGTTACACATGTGGCGCGCAACGTCGTAATAACCACCGGTAAACGGACGCCAGCATTTGGCCAGAGTTTCGAACCAGAACCAAAGGTCTACGGAATGGAATTTTCCCGGATTATCCCAACCTGGAATTTCAACGTCAAATTGATAGCAATAGTTTTTGGGATGTGAAGGAATTTGGTCTGTGAGCTGCTTGTACAGATTTATGCCGGCTTTAACCGCGTTTACGGGCGTGTCGCTGTCCTGAGGCTTAAATGTGAATTCATCCGTTGTAAAGCCAAGCATCATCGGAACAATTTGTGCAGAGTTGTTTTTTATCGCATCAAAGAATTCGGTTTTTACAAATTTATCATCTTTTACAGGAATCCAAATTTTTACGGATTTATGGAAACCGCCGTATTCTTCCCATTTTTGGCGCAGCTGCTCGGTTGAAAGCTTTCGGATTTCGGCAAGTGTTTTTACGCCTACAAAGGCAAAAAATTCTTCGCCGAATTTTTCCGCTTCTTTAAGCGGGCGGGGGGTCATAATATTGTTGCCCGGCATTTGGAACATTCCACTGTGGCATACAGCACGTTTAAAAAGATCTTTATGGCCGTATAAAATCTGATTCAGTACGCTTCCACCTCCGGCAGATTGTCCGCCGAGCGTAATATTTTCGGGGTCGCCGCCGAATGCGGCAATATTGTCTTTTACCCATTGCATGGCCATTCGCTGGTCCAGCAGACCAAAGTTTGCCGGTGCGGATGGATTCTCCTTTGTTATTTCCGGATGGCACATAAAACCAAAGATGTTAAGACGGTAAGCCAGTGTTACAACAACAATGCCCCGCCGTGCAATGCGTTCGCCGTCAAACTCCATTTCGGCGGTAAAACCGGTTTGAAAGCCTCCGCCGTAAATCCAAACGTATACAGGAAGTTTTTCGTCAGCGGCATTTGCCGGTGTCCATACGTTCAGATAAAGGCAGTCTTCGCTCATTGGAATATCTTTGTCTACCGACCATTCACGGCAGTACAAGTCGTTAGGGTCATAGTAGGGTGTGGGTTGAACTGATATTGGTGCAAAGTTATATGCTTTAAGAGTGCCTTCCCATTTTTCCGCCGGAACGGGCGCATGAAAACGCAAATCGCCAACCGGAGGCTTTGCAAACGGAATACCTTTGAATGATGTTATTCTTGGGTCTGCGGCAGGAAGACCTTCAATTTTTCCAAGTTTTGTGTTGACAATTCTTAACATTCTTTTACCTCATAAAATATATGCATATTTAAAATATAATTTGAGTTTTTGCTTTTTGCAAGTTTTATTCGTATTTGTAAAACACTTCATTTTCTGCTCTCTGTGTGATAAAATGTAAACTATGAAACACAACGACAAACATTCTTTTCATTTTATGCAGAACGGCGGCCTTATACAGGCAAAAATCACAACCATAGACGATGTTCTGAATCTGCGCGATTTGGATCCAAAAATGTGGACAGCGCTTGCCTGTCCTGTAAAAGGACTGGAATTCAGCGAAGAAACGCTTTCTGTTCTGGATACTGACAAAAACGGACGCGTGCGGATTCCCGAAATTCTTGACGCCGTTGAATATATTCGCAAATATTTTGCAAAACCCGAAATCATTATGGAAAAAGGTGATTCCATTCCTTTGGACGCACTCAGTGACGAGCCGTTTCCGTGCGGACACTCACCGCTTGTTTCGGCAAAATCAGTGCTTGAAATTCTGGAAAAGCCCGATGCTTCGGAAATTCATCTGGAAGACCTTTCTGTAAACGACAAGTTGTTTGCGCCGAACGTTCTTAACGGCGACGGTGTTCTACCCCCGGAATGCGTTGGAGACGAAGCTGTTGCGGCAGTTGTTAAGGACATAATTGCCTGTACAGGCGGCTCTGATGACATAAGCGGGGCAAAAGGCATTACACGCGCACAGCTTGAAGAATTCTGTACAAATGCAAAAGCTCTCAAAGAGTGGCGCGAAGCCGGTGCAAAGGACGACCCAAAAATCTTCTTCCTTAAAGAAGCAAC
>DBWK01000059.1:0-5921 GCA_002308875.1 Treponema sp. UBA1240 | reverse complement strand
CCTTATTACAAGGATAAAATCAACGACTATTACCTGCGCTGCTCTCTTATCAGCTATGATGCGTCTTTAAAAGAAATTTTCAAGGCAAAGACCGACACTATGTTTTTGGATGAAAACGGTGACTTGTATGATCTTGAACATCTTGCGCTTCTTCCTCTTGCCATGTGCGAAGCCGGTAAACCTCTTCCTTTTGACGGAACATTAAACCCCGCCTGGCGAGAACAAATGCAGTCTTTTAAGGAAAACGTAATCAAACACCTGTTTGAAAAAGACATTGCATCGCTTTCCGAAGGCAACTGGCGTAAAATAGAAGAATTCTTCAAGCCGTACGAAAACTGGTACAAGGCAATGCCCGAGAACGAAGTAAGCGGTCTTGGTCTGGACCGGATTAATGAAATCCTTTCCGGCGGCTATGACCAAAAGATTGCCGCGCTTTTGGACGAAGAAGAAAGCCGGCCTCCGATTGCGCTTGCTTCAGTTGAACTCAAAAAAATGCTTTTGCTCCGCCGTGACTTTCTGGAGCTTCTTAAAAACTTTGTTTCATTTGAAGAATTCTACACGCTCGGTGAGATGGCGATATTCCAGTGCGGAACGCTGTATCTTGACGGTCGTTCCTGCGACCTTTGCCTTAAGGTTCTGGACATTGCCAAGCACGGAACAATGGCGGCGCTTTCGCAGTGCTTCCTTGTTTACTGCGACTGTACAAAGCGCGGTTCCAACAGCGAAAAAATGCAGATTGCAGCCCTTATTTCTAACGGTAACACGGACAACATAATCGTCGGACGAAACGGAATGTTCTACGACCGTCAGGGTCATGACTGGGATGCAACAATCGTAAAGATTATTGAAAATCCTGTAAACATAAAACAGGCGTTCTTTTCGCCTTACAAAAAGCTGCTCCGTTTTATTCAGGAAAAGATAGCAAAAGCTACTGCCGAAAAAGAAGCCGCTTCTTTTGACAAGATGACTAAGGCTGTGAACGACCCGAAAGCAGCTGCCGAAGGTCTTGCCGGTGCAAAGAAAACCGATATCGGTACTGTTGCGGCTATCAGTGTTGCGTTTACCGGTATTGCCGCGGTTGTAGGCGGTATTCTGGAAGCATTCTTCAAGCTTGGTGCCTGGATTCCGCTTGGAATAGCAGGTATTGTTCTTGCAATTTCGCTGCCGTCAATGATTCTTGCTTATCTAAAACTCAGACAGCGCAACATTGCACCGATTCTTGACGCAAGCGGCTGGGCAATCAACGGTAACACAAAGATTTCCACCGTTTTGGGCGGTTCTTTAACGCATCTGCCTGTTCGTCCTGTAGGTTCGTTCCTAAGCGGAAAGGATCCGTTTGCTGTTAAAAAATTCCCATGGAAGCGGTTGTTGTTTGCGATTGTTCTTATTGCGGTTATAGTACTGGCTCTCGTTCTTATTCTGCGTAATCCTGCCGGAATCAGCGGAGTTTGGGAAAGTATAAACGGTCTGCTTTCAAAGTTTAAGGTAAGCAGTTAGTTTAAAACTTTTAAAAAGCGCAGCTGCGTCTTTTCGTCATTGTAGCCCTAATATTCAAAAAAGCAGAAATCGCCCGGCTGAATACGCAAACGGAAAACCGTTTCTTTTTCAGAGTCCGGCAACCGCGGATTTATGCTTTGCGTGTACAACGGTACAAGCGGAACGTTGTTCCACGGAAAAACAGGACTTCCATCGGGTATACGGCGTAATTCTTTTACTTCGCCTTTTATGTGAATCCCGAATTCCTGCGGTGCGCAACCATCCCAAGTGTAGCAGTACAATCCGAATGTGTGATTGTTGTAGGTAAAAAGCGAAACTCCGCTTGCCCCGTCAATCCAAACACCTGTACTGTCAAGTTCCTGCCTGATTGCACCAAGAACCTGCTGTGGCAGTTCGTAGATTTTGGACGGCATATCAGGCAGATTCAAAATTGTAAGTCTGCCTTTGCCGTAGGTATCAAAGCACAAAATGCTTTCGTGATATTCGCCGTGTCCAGCGTTCATTTTTGACCAGGTTGCGTTGTTGCGGTGCTCAATAAGCGGAAAATTGAAACTTGTGACTGCTTTTACAAACTCGTTTCTAATCTGCGCGTTTGTCATGCACGCAAATTCATCTGCTGTGAGTGTGCGCCCGTTATAGCTGACGCTTGTAAGTTGTGACAGCTGTTCAGGGAATCTTTTAAGTGCACCGATAACAAATCCTCCTGTAACAATCGCGTTACCACCGCCTGCAATAAACTTTTCCAGTTTTTCAAAAATCTTTTCATCTTTGAGTGCGGAAGCAGTGAGAAAAACTTTATCACATCCCGACGTTGGAAAATCACATACAGGTTCCATCGGTACACCTGCCATTCCAATATAATCTTCCAGGTGGTCTTCGCCTTGAGAATTAAACGGAATATAGGTTTTGAGTCCCGTAGGCTCACCAAGTTTTCCAAGTATCAGATCCAGACGTTCGTACATAAAGCCGAGCGGTGTTACACGCTTGTTACCGTAAAGAGCCGGCCAGCAGAACATCATAATTTCCTTTGGTTTTGAAAATGCCGTAAGATATGCCTGCTCAAGGTATGTGTCTATTCTGTCGCATTCAAACGGGTCAAACCAGCCGCCGCCGTTACGTCCGGGTGCAACACTTTCAAAATACCGCATTAGCGAGTAACTGAGATAGCGCGGCAGATGCTGGTCTGTTTGCGCACCGTGACGGGTTTCGGTTCCTGTGTAAATTGAATCAAAAACCTCTTTTTGTTCTGCAGGATTGTAGCCGGTTTGCGCAAAGCTTTCGCGCCAGTTTGGATATTTTATTATAATGTGAACTTTAGGATTTACCTTTTTTGCAGGACCAATAATCAGGTTGCGGGAAACTTCCATCATCTTTTCAAGACGGAATTGTTCCCATGAACGGGAACCTTTTTCGCGGATACAATCTTCGCACTGGCACTGTGTAAAAAAGAAATCATCTATAATAAACTCGTCAAACTGACTTGCAGTATATTCACTTACTTCTTTTAGACGCGCCCGCATCGGTTCGTTACAGTAACAGAATGTATTAAACAGGCGTTGCCGTTTTTTGTCGCTTTCGTTTAGGTTTGGAGTTACGGTCGTAATTCCGCCGGAAACTTCTATACCATAATCGTTCATAACCCGCTTGAACATTTCAAGTTGTTCTTTTGTTGCAAACTCGTCGCGGTAGGTTTCAAGGTAAATTTTGTCGATGCCGACGTATTTCTGAAGAAAGTCAGTCTGCCTTCTAAGCTCTTCTTCTGTGATGTGATTTACCCAGCTGGCAACGCAGTAAGTTACGGTTTTGAAGTTTTTGTAATGCAATTTAGTTCTCCTTAATGCGGATTGCTACGCACGCAATGCCGTTCATAATCAATTATAACACGGCATTTTGAAGAAGATTGAAGTTTTCTCTACAAATCTTGGAGAAAAGTCCGTAATACTCAAAAAAAGATTTTTACAAAATTTCTGTTGACAAGTATACTTGGCAGTGATATATTCATTTATGACAAGTTTACTTTGCAAAACTTGATTAGTGTTAAATAAGGAGAAAAATATGAAAGCGCAATCTTTACAGAAATTTCGTCAGTTTACTCTTATAATTTCAATGCTGTTATTTCCGATTACAATCTGGTATTTTTCACCATATCTGATTATCATGGCTGCGCTTCAGCACATCATTAACGGAAGTTTTATCGTATTCACACTGATGTTCATATTCGGAATGTTTTTTGGACGACTTTGGTGCGCTTTTTTTTGCCCAACCGGCGGAATGAGCGAATGTTTTGCCCGGTTTTCGCCTAAAGAGCCTGTGCAGGGCTGGCGCAACTATATAAAGTATGCAATTTGGTTTGTATGGGTAAGCGGCGTTATTATCTGCCATGCGACGGGGAAGGGCGATTACACCATACAGCCTTTTTTTATGACCGACCACGGAATTTCTGTTTCTAACATTTATGCTTATGTTATTTATTATGGAATTGTGATTCTTTTTTTGATTCCGGCACTTGTTCACGGAAAGCGGGCAAACTGCCATTACATCTGCTGGATGGCTCCGTTTATGATACTGGGGTATAAGTTCGGTCGGCTTTTGCACCTGCCGCAGCTTAAGGTAAAAGCGGAAGCTTCAAAGTGTACCGGTTGCGGAAACTGCCGCAAAGTTTGCCCGATGAGTTTGGACATAAAATCACTTGTTCCGAATGGCGAAATTAATACTGCCGAATGCATTTTGTGCGGTGAGTGTGCAGGTGCCTGCAAAAATGATGTTCTGAGTTATGGAATTAGTTGTAGAAAGGAGAAATAAAAATGACAAAAGAAGAAATCTTGCAGAAAAGCCGCAAAGACAACAGCGGAAAAGACATTGAGGATTTGGATGTTCAAAAGACGGCTGCATCGGTTGCGTATTTTGCATCGCTTGGCCTGTGTGTACTGGTTTCTGTTTTAAACTGGATTTTTACAAGGCGTGTAAGCGTTCAGTGCTGGATAGTGTTTTTTGGAATGCTCAGCATTGCGTTTTTTGTAAAATATATTAAGTTGAAAAAACTGCACGAACTTTTGGTTGCGCTCGGATATTTTGTGATTTTTATTCTGCTGTGCGTTACTTTTGTTTTTGAACTGACCGGACGGCTCGGCGGAATGGCAGCATTTTAGGCAGGTACGTAATGAACGAGGCTCTTGTTTTGAAAAATCATCTGAAAGAAATCCGCACCGAAAAAAAACTGTCGCAAACCGAACTGGCGCAGATGGTCGGGGTTTCGCGAAACACAATCAGTTCAATAGAAACCGGACAATTCTGTCCTACCGCAAAACTCGCGCTCATTTTGTGTGTGGCACTGGATAAAAAATTTGAGGATTTGTTTTATTTTTAGAATCGTATGATGCTTTGCGGCTGATTGAAACACAACTTTGCGGCTGTTGTCAATCAATCGGCTTTTTGCTATAGTGATTTATGGAAATAAAACTTATTCTTTGCGATTTGGACGGAACTCTTCTCCGTTCCGACAAAACAATTTCTGACAAATCCGTCCAAGTGCTTGAACAGTGCCGGAGCAACGGCATATTAATCGGTTTTTCAACCTCTCGCGGCAGAGCAAACATTATTCCTTTTGAAGCAAAAATCAATCCCGACATAATTATCTGCAACGGTGGCGCAAGCATGGTATGCAGGGGCAAACTGATTTACACCAAAACTTTTACACTCGAAGAAACGCGCCGTATGCTGGCGGCGGCTTATAAAGTCTGCGGTGACAACGCGGAAATCACGCTTGATACGCTCGATTCAATTTACTGGAATCGCAAAAACGACAAGAGCACCGATTACGACTGGAATTCGGACTACGATGATTTCAGGGACTTTAAAGAGCCAGCCATGAAAATCTGTGTGCAGACTGACGACAAGGACACAGCTCAAAAAATTGCTGCAAGTGTTCCCGGCTGTGACATGCTGCCTTTTTCGGACATTCCCTGGTACAAATTTTCCGCGGCGAACGCTACTAAAGAAGCGGCAATCAGTTTTTTGTGCGAATACCTTAAGATTACGCCTCAAAACGTAATTGCATTCGGCGATGACCACAACGACATCGGTATGCTTAAAATGTGCGGAACAGGTGTTGCAATGGGTAACGCTATTGCGGAAGTAAAAGCCGTTGCCGATGCGCTGACTATAACGAATGATGAAGACGGTGTAGCTCGATTTCTGGAAAAACTATAGAGAAAGCTTTACTTTGTAACAACCCTGTGCTGAAGCTCGGGATGTGCTTTGTAGAACTTAGCCTTGTCTTCGTACATCTTTTCATCAGCTATGTGCATGGCTTTTCTGATATCGAACGTTGAATCGCCGAAGCATGTTCCTATAGCAAGTTTTACAAAGTCTGAGGCTTCAGTATTTTTTTGCAGTTCACGTACAAGATTTTCGAATTCAGTTTT
>DBWK01000133.1:289-9190 GCA_002308875.1 Treponema sp. UBA1240 | reverse complement strand
GTCCGAATCCAAGTCTATAGAATCGATGTCAAAAGTTTCAGGTGAAAAGGAATCGGAAGCGGAATCTTCGGAAAAATCATTAAATCGCAAATCATCGGAGCTTGAATTGTCTGAAAAAGACAAGTTGCTGTCATCAAAGTCCGGTAATTCGGCATTGGTAATGGTCTCGTCAGCCGCAGGTTCTTGCGGAATATCAAAGTCATCAAAATCCGGCAGAGCACCTTCTGTTATTGTGTCATTATTGGCGGGTTCTTCCGGGATATCAAGGTCACCAAAATCGGGAAGCGCATCTTCCGTTACCGGTTCATCAGCTATCACGTTGTCGGTCGCNNCCTGCGGGTTCTTCCGGAATATCAAGATCACCGAAGTCCGGTAAAGCGTCGTTTGTAGTGTCAGCGACCGGTTCTCTTTCTCCAAGGTCGTCAAAAACAGGCAGTCCTGTATCGGTTTCGCCGGCTGGTTCTTCGGTTATCACATCATCAGTTATAACATCATTGGCATTGGATTCTTCAGGAATGTCAAAGTCGCCGAAATCAGGAAGCGCATCTTCCGTTGCCGGTTCGTCAGTTATAACATTGTCAGTTGTGGGCTCTTCGGGAATATCCAGGTCGCCGAAATCCATAGGAGCTTCGTCCACAGCCCTTACGGAGTCTGTTGTGTCTTCCGCAACAGGCGTTGCAAGAAAGTCTTCTACGATACTGTCAGCGCCGTCACCTGCGGGTTCTTCCGGAATATCAAGGTCGCCAAAGTCCGGCAAAGCGTCCTCTGTAGTGTCAACGGTGGATTCTTCGGGAATATCAATATCGCCAAAATCAGGCAAATCGTTGTCCATACTGCCGATGGCAGGTTCGCTTTCTGTCTGACCGGCAAAATCAGCCAGCGGAATGGAGGCGTTTTTTTTCAGTCCGCTTTGCGCGTCGCTCAAATCGGCCGTCAAAACATCGTTTTCATCAAGATTTATGACAAGATCTATCAGATGGTTTTCTTTCTTCTGCGGAAGCATTTGATCCAAAACCATTGTCTGTATATATTCCGCATCTGCAAAAGATTCATCGGAAGCTCTGAACAGTTCTATTTTCATGGAAGTCTGATTGTCACTTGAAGCTGTAACTTTCAAATGCTTTTTTACAGGAATTCCTTCATTGAGAACAGGATAAAATGTGCCGTCGGCCAATTTTAAGCCTATAAGCTTTTTACTCATATTTATATATAGTATTAGTCAATTTTATTCTTGTCAACGTAATTTCTTGACATAGGAATAAATGATAGTCATAATATAAATATGGTATTACCTGTTATTTTTGGTGTTTTATTAATTTCGTTAATTGCAATTTCTGTTTTTTATTTTCTCTCCAACCAGCAAAAAACAAAAACAACACAAAAAGTAAAAGATAAACAGACAATTCTAAGGGAAGCCAACAGAAAACTGGCGCAGGATCCGCACAACCCAGCCGCGTTAAAAGCGCTTGCCGATATGTATTTTTCCGAACACGCCTGGGACAAGGCCTTTGTTTTGTACGACCTCATGCTGGAGATTTCTTCCACACACAAAGAAATTGACGAAGTTGAAACCGGTCTCAGGCAGGGAATCTGCGCAATCGAGATGGGTAAACATCAGGACGCGTTCAAAGGTTTGGTAATTGCAAGACGCAAAGATATGAACAACGAGCTGGTAAACTATTACCTCGGCCTTGCGCTGTATCTGAACAATGACTTTGAAAAGGCAATTCCGCTTGTAAAGAAAGTACTCATCACCAATGCCGAAAATAACGATGCATACAGGCTTTTGGGACTTGCAATGTGCAAGGGCAAAAAATACAGGGAATCACTTCCGTATCTTAAGCACGCAATGGACAATAATCCCGAAGACAAAGAAATTCTATTCTGCATGGCACAAAGTCTGGCCGAAACAAACACTATAGAAAACGCGCTTAAAATCTTTATACATCTGCGACCGGATCCGGAGTACGGCGCACAGGCATGTCTCCAGGCCGGTATTCTGCACTATAATTCCAATTCTTTTGACAAAGCGATTCAGGACTTTGAAATCGGCTTAAAGCATACAACCGCAAAGCTCGACGTTCTGACCGACATACGTTACAGACTTGCACAATCATACCTAAAAATGCAGCGTATCAGCGATTCCTTGGAAGTGCTGAAAGAAATAGAATCAACCGTTCCGGGCTACAAGGATGTTCCTACTTTAATTTCAAGGTATCAGGAACTGAACCAGAACAAAAACCTGCAAACGTATCTTATGGCAACAAACAGCGACTTTGTATCATTGTGCCGTAATATTGCCCTCACATACATACCGGATGCACGCGTAAAGATAACAAACATCGAATCCACACCCGATAACACCGAGATTATGACGGAAGTTGATACCGGAGTTTGGGAAGATGTTATTATCTTTAAGTTTTTCAGAAACGTAGGAACAACAGGAGAGCTGTTCATAAGAGACTTCCATTCCCGAATCCACGAAACAAAAGCCGGTCAGGGTATTTGTTTTACAGCCGGTAACTTTAGTGAAGAAGCTCACAAATACATTGACGGCCGCCCGATTAACCTGATTGAAAAGAACGAACTCAACAAGGTTTTGAGCAACCTCAAGCTGTCGCCTGAACTTGAAGAACCCCAGCAGCAGGAAGAAGTTCCACCGACTGAAACACTTGGAAGCTTATAAACACAGTTCTGTATTCTTACATTACAAAGCCTGTTTTTCTTTGATTTTTTAACTTTTCATGTTATACTTTATCGTAGGATAAAAAGTTATGACATTTGAAAGTTTTGAAAGTATTTTTACCTTATTCTGTACTATTGTTGGTCTTTTAGGCTGCCTTTTTAAGTATATTGAAGTTCCTAAACGCACATACCTTTTTCTTGTAATTTATTTTCTTGCTCATTTTTTAAGTGATTATTACTGGACCATCTACGTTCTTGTAATGGATTCCTGTCCTACGGTATCAAGCTTTGCGGCTAACCTTGGCTGGAATGTGGGATACGTTTTTCTTTTTCTTGCCGTTTACAATCTTCGAAAAGAACACGGTAACCGCCGTTTTTATCCGCTGATGCTGTGGCCTGTTTTGACAAATATTCCGCAGCTTATACTGTATATTCAGTTCGGCGCCATTTTTAACAACATCTGGCAAGTAAGCATAACAACACTTGTAATGATTTTTTGTACAGGCGAACTGCTGTATTATGCGCATAACAAAAAGAACGGAGCGCATTTTCCGTATTTGGCGGCACTGATTCTTTTATATGAATGTTTTACTTACGGAATGTGGACTGCCTCTTGCTTTGACTGGGACAATTCTGTAAATCCTTACTTTTATTGTGAAATTTTAGCTGCAATAGTTACAGTGTTTTTCGTTTGGGGCATGAACCGGGATCAGGAATCAGAATCTCAAATAAAGATAGAAAAAAACACAACCAAGCTCCGTTTTCAGGCAACAGTTCAAGCCATCCTTTCTTTTGTGATTATCACGTTATGCATGGGTGGTTACTTTGTTGCCACACTTTCCCGTGATTCCCTGCAAGATAAAATCACCCTTATGCTTTTTTTGATATCTGTGGCGGTGGTCTGTATAATTCTCTTTTTGCTCCATAAGCTTGCAGTTTTCCAGCGCAGCGGCGAAAAAAAACAGCATGAAAATGTGATTTTGAACCGCAACAGGTTCAATCTGATATTCACTATTGTATTTACTTTTGTACTGATGATGTTTGCCGTTATCTTAAATACAAGAAGCTATTATAACGTTTCAGTAACCGGTGTTTTTGAAGACGGTGAGAATAAGGTAAAAATGACGGCAACGCATCTGGAAAACTATCTTACAGTAGCTGAAGCTACGCTGCGTGTTGCCGCAGATAACGTTGAGCGGTTGGTTCAGAACAGGGCATCATCGGAAGAGATTCTAACTTCTCTTACAAACCAAACAAAAATGCAGCCCAAAGAGTTTGATGAGTATTCCACCGGAATTTATGCTTATGTAAACGGAATCTACATGGACGGAACCGGTTGGATTCCGCCCGATGATTATGTGCCCGAATCAAGAACCTGGTATAAAGCTGCTTTGGATGCAGCCGGAAAAATTGTTATTGTTTCGCCGTATGTGGATGCGCAGACCGGTTCTGTTGTTATAACGCTTGCAAAAAGCATTCCTTCTTCCGAAGGTTTTCATAGCATGGTTTGTTTGGACGTTGCTATAAATTACATCAGAAATGTAACTGAAAAAACAGATATTGCCGGCAGGGGCTGGTCAATGGTCGTCAATACAGACGGATTTATTATAGCCCATCGGAATGAGTTTTTTAACGGGAAAAATATATCCGACATTTATGGTTCTGAGTTTTTAGACAAAATGTCCGCGGTAAACGATGGAAAATTCAACGAGATTATAGACGATGAAAAATGCACAGTTTTTGTCTGCCCCATTATGAACCAATGGTTTGAGTTGATTGTAGTTAGCAACGCAGAGCTTTTTGAAAACGTTTACTCACAACTTCTCACAAATATCATGGTGTCACTTTTAGTTTTCTTCCTCATTTCTTTCTTTTATTATTTGGGCTACAAAAACGAACAGCTTTACGGCAAAGAAGTTGAAGAAATGAACGTACAGGTTGTAAGCGCACTCGCCGCCGCCATAGATGCAAAAGATACTTATACAAATGGTCATTCCGCGAGAGTTGCCGTTTATTCGAAGATGATTGCGGAAAGAGCCGGCTGCAGCAAATCAAAGCAGGATGAAATTTATATGATGGCTCTGCTGCACGATGTTGGCAAAATCGGAATACCGGACGAAGTAATAAACAAGCCTTCAGGACTTACGGACGAAGAATATGAAGTGATAAAAAAACATCCTTTAATAGGAAACGAGATTTTATCACGCATCAAGGACAGAAAGAACCTTGCAATCGGTGCAAAGTGGCATCACGAACGGTTTGGCGGCGGCGGTTATCCCGACGGTCTTTGCGGCGAACAAATACCGGAAGAAGCCAGAATTATAGCGGTAGCGGATTCATACGATACAATGGCAAGCCGAAGAAATTACCGCGATGTAATGCCGCAAAAACAAGTAAGGGCAGAAATTGAAAAAGGTATTGGAACACAGTTTGATCCGAAATATGCTAATATTATGATTCAGCTGATTGATGAAGATACGGATTATTCCATGAGAGAAATATAACAGGTAAAGAGAATTATATGGCAAAGACGAGCAACAATTTTCACAATGATTTTTGTCCGCAGACATTGTTTTTGTATGGCACAAAAAAAGAAGACGGTACGCCCGATTTCGGTCTTTTCTGCTGGTTCAGCTACATTCATACACAAAGTGAGGGAGGTTCGCATCTTGGCGTTATGGCCTGCATCGGCGAAGAAAAACTGACCAAGGATCGAATCCGAAAGAACGGTGTTTTTTCCGCGAATCTTGTAACAGAAGAACTGCTGCCACTTGCCGATTACTACGGTACAACTTACGGCAGAACCGCAAAAGACAAGATGAAGTTTATGCCCACTGTGGAACAGGGTAAGGTGCTTGATGTGCCGACAATCGCCGAAAGTCCGGTAACTTATGAGCTTAAGGTTCAAAAAGAGATACACCTTGCGGCGAACAGTGACCTTTTTGTCTGTGAAATTTGCAATGTCTCTGTGGAAGAAAGTCTGCTCGATAAGAGCATTCCTTTTATAGAACGACTCAAAAAAGCAGCACCTGTACTTACCTGCGGCGAAACCACCTACGAATCAATCAACGGAAAATACCTTGGTCAGTGGGGCGAACCAAGAAAGCGCATGACTGACAAATAGCGGGATTTGCTGTAATTATTCGCCCTGCGGAACCGGTTGCAGCACAAAAAAAACGGCAAAACTGTATATTTTCTTACAACAAAAACTCATATTTATACAAGTAAAACCGCTGTAATATAGGATAATAGCATTGATACCACCGGATAAAACAGGAGAATATGAAAAAATGAACGAATTTTACACACTTAACGACGGCAGCAAAATTCCAAAAATAGGCTTTGGTACATATAACGAAGAGTTCAAAGACAACAAAGCGATTATCCTGCAGGCGATTGAATGCGGCTACCGCTTTTTTGACACCGCCTCGCTTTACGAAACGGAACGCTCACTCGGAAACGCGCTTAAGGAAAGCGGCATTGCACGAAAAGACGTTATTCTCGAAACAAAACTCTGGATAGACGAGATGGGCGCGGACAACGTACGCAAAGCCTGTGACAAATCACTCAACCGTTTGCAGACCGATTACATTGACATTTATATGATACACTGGCCGCGGCAAACCGGTGCCGATGACGAAAACTGGAAGCAGCTGGACGCAGAAACCTGGCATGCAATGGAAGAACTTGTAAAGCAGGGCAAAGTAAAACGGCTCGGCTTGAGTAACTTTCTTCCGCACCATCTTGCGAATATCCTTGCCAACTGTACAATAAAGCCCGTTGTTGACCAGCTGGAACTCCATCCGGGATGGTCACAGGAAGCGGCTGTCGCTTTTTGCAAGGCAAACAACGTTCTGCCTATGGCATGGAGTCCGCTAGGCAGAGGCAGAGAAAACGCCACAATCGGTAATTCAATTCTCGTACGCCTTGCCCAAAAATACGGCAAAAGCATTCAGCAGATAAACCTGCGTTTTCTGCTCCAAAAAGGCATTCTGCCCATACCAAAAGCTTCTTCACCCGCGCACATGAAATCTAACCTTGATGTGTTTGATTTTGAACTTTGCGATGACGACGTATCCCTGTTATCATATATGCCGCAGACAGCATGGTTGGGCGAACATCCCGACTTTGTAATTCCCGACAGAAAAAGCAATCCGGCGAATGTGTAACGTTTCATAAAAGCGAAAAAGGAGATGCAAATGCAGAAAATAAAATGGGGCGTGCTCGGCACGGCTAACATTGCGCACTGGTGCACAATTCCCGGAATGAAGCTCGCCGGGCACTGCGAACTTTATGCCATAGCCGGTCGCAACAAAGAAAAGGCAGAAGCGTTCAAACACGAATTTGGTTTTGAAAAATTCTACGGCAGCTACGAAGAACTGCTGGACGACAGCAATGTGCAGGCGGTTTATGTTCCGCTGCCCAACAATCTGCATTTAAAGTGGGTGAATGCGGCGCTCCAAAAAGGAAAACACGTTCTCTGCGAAAAGCCGCTTGCGCTTAATGCGGATGAGGCTCGCAAAATGTTTGCAACCGCGCGTGAAAACGGCGTTCATCTTATGGAAGCATACGCATACCTTCACAGTCCGTATGTGGAAAGCCTTAAAAAGGATGTACAAAGCGGAAAAATCGGCAAGGTTGATTACATTGAATCAGCGTTCATTACACAGGGTTACAAGGAAGACTTCCGCCTGCACAAGGAACTGGGCGGCGGTGCGCTTTATGACTTGGGCTGCTACTGCACTACAATGATTCTCTCGCTTATAGATTCGGAAGCGGACTTTGTAAAAGCGGACGCGGAATTCTCCGACGAAGGCGTTGATTTGCAGACCGCGGCTATTATCCGTTTTAAGAACGGAGCGCGCGCAAGCCTTAATGTGGGAATGGTTCTCGGCGAAAACACCAATGCACGTTTTGACCGTCTTTATATTCACGGAAGCAAAGGCTCGATACGCTCCGAGGTTGAATACAACCAGGAAGGCAACGTGAGCTACCGTATTTATACAGGTGGCAGCGTTGCTGAACGGAAAATTGTTGTTCCACAAAATTATGCGCTTGAACTGGAGCAGCTCAACCGGTGTATTATGAACGGTGAAACACCGCACATCACACCGGAGTTTTCAATTAAGAACGCGGAGCTGATGGACCGCATATTCCGCGAAATCGGTTATTAGTTTTAGGAGGCAGCAAAAAATGAGACTTGGAACTTCTTCACCGTTAAAACATAATTCTCCCGAAGAATGGGCAGAAAACCAGGTAAAGCTCGGTTGTTCAACCGTTGTTTTTCCAGTTCAGAGCAACGAAAGCGAACAAAAAATTATTGCGTACAAAGAAGCCGCCGAAAAAGCTGGAATAACCATTGCAGAAGTTGGTATCTGGCGGAATGCGCTCTCACCCGACCCTGCCGAACGCAAAGCAAATATGGACTACTGTGTAAACCAGCTGCGGCTTGCGGATTTTCTTAACGCAAGGTGTGCGGTCAATGTTGCAGGTGCATTCGGCCCCCGCTGGGACGGCGGCTACAAAGCAAACTTTTCTGATGAAGCTTGGAAACAAACGGTTGCAATGGTACAGCAAATCATTGACCGCGCGAACATCAAAAACACGTATTTTACGCTTGAGCCCATGCCCTGGATGATTCCTACAAGTCCGCGCGAATACATAAAACTGATAGAGGCCGTAGACCGTGACCGGTTTGCCGTCCACATGGACATAATCAATATGACAAACTCCGCGGAACGCTATTTTAACGCAAAAGAATTTGTAGATGAATGTGCACAAGTCCTTGGTAACAGAATCAAAAGCTGCCACATAAAAGACGTGCATCTGGCGGAGCAGTACACGTTCAGGCTGGAAGAATGCGGACCCGGTGACGGCGAGTTTCCTCTCCGTTATTATGTAGAAAAGATGAACGCAATCGATTCCGAAATGCCGGTTATTCTCGAACATCTTACAACTGACGAACAATACATCAAATATCTGACTTATCTCAAGGAGCAACTGAATGGCTTATACAAGACTCTCTGACGCTAACGAAATAACCGAACGTTACATGGATTCCATTCTCATAGAACAACGGCTGATTGATTCGGTAAAGGCTGACCTTACCACAAGAATTTTGGGCGAAACTTTTTCAATGCCGGTTCTGACACCCGCATTCTCACACCTCGACAAATTCAGTAACCGGAAGCAAAACGGGCTTGAAGAATATTCCAT